>JBAUOG010001083.1:0-9511 GCA_049579625.1 Bryobacteraceae bacterium | reverse complement strand
AAGACTCGCTTGCCGCCGGACAACGCAGGCTGGTGGTTAATCTGAAGCAGGTCGATTTCATCGATAGTACCGGCCTTGGCACATTAATCCTGGGACACTCCACGATGAACGCGAACGGCGGCGCCATGAAGCTGGCTAACCTGTCAAAGCGCAGTATCGAATTGCTAATCATCACCAAACTCAGCACTGTATTCGAGATCTTCGGGGACGTTCAGGATGCAGTGAACAGCTTCTTCCCGGATCGCGCCATTCAACGATTCGACATTCTCAACTTCGTGCAGAAAAAGTAGGGCCCTCTACTTCCGCAAATGGAGGCTTCGGTAACCCATTCCGGTCGCCTGTCCGCCTTCGTCTACACTGAGAGGTACGATGGCGAATCTTGGAGATGTTTTCGAATCGGCCGCCGCAATCGCAAAGGGCATGAGTGTCACGTTCCGGGAGATGCTGGTTCCCGCCATTACGGAGGAATACCCGGACGCACCGGCGAATCTTCAGGAACGGTACCGTGGCGCACACGTACTCCAGCGAGATGAAAACGGCTTGGAAAAATGTGTTGCCTGCTTCCTGTGCGCCGCCGCCTGTCCCGCGAACTGCATCTACATCGAAGCGGCGGAAAACACGCAGCTGGTCCGTATCAGCGGAGGCGAGCGTTACGCCAAAGTCTACAACATCGACTACAATCGCTGCATTTTTTGCGGCTACTGCGTGGAAGCCTGCCCGACGGACGCTATCACACACGGCCATGGCTTTGAGCTGGCGAGTTTTAATACCTCGTCCCTTATCATGCGCAAAGAAGACATGCTTGCCCCCATCCCGCCCGGCGCACATGCGCCGGTGGTCAGCGCACCGTTGGAATCGGCTTCGGGCCACTAGGCGACAAAAGATTTCCGGTTGGGCTTGGCGGCCCGTATAGAATGAACGCTTGCCGTCCCATACTTCAAGCTCTACCGGAATCACCGAATGATCCTACCCGTCACCTACCTCTCCGCCCTCCTGCTGCTTGTGGTTTCCATGATTTGCTGGGGATCATGGGCCAACACCTTCAAACTCACTGGTGAGAAGTGGCGGTTTGAATTCTTCTCGTACGATTTCGCGATTGGTCTCCTCCTCGGAGCGCTGATTGCCGCCTACACGTTCGGGACACTTGGCTCGGAACTGATGTTTTCTGACCGGCTGATAATCGCGGGCAAGAAGGCCGAGATGTACGTCTTCGTAGGCGGCGTGGTCTTCACACTGGCCAACATGCTTCTAATGGCTGCCATCTCTTTGGCTGGAATGGCTGTGGCCTTTCCGATTGGTATCGGGCTGGCCCTCATCATCGGCGTCCTGGCGAACTATGTCATCAATCCGCAGGGGAATCCGATTCTCCTCTTCGCCGGTGTGGCTCTGGTGGTTGTCGCCATCCTGCTTGATTCCGCCGCCCACCGCGCACGCGACCGCAGTCTGAAGGCCGCGGAGCCTGAACTTCCGGCCAAGGATCCAAAGACCGGCAAGACTCTCAAGGGTCCGAAACGCAAGAGCGCAGTGCGGGGAATTGTCATCAGTTTGTTCAGCGGCTTTCTGATGGGAGCCTTTTACCCGCTGGTTGCCGAGGGAATGATGGGCGAGCTCGGACTGGGCGCCTACGCGTCGGCCATCATCTTCGGCATCGGCGTTCTGGTTGCCACCTTCTTCTTCAACATCTACTTCTTCAATCTGCCCGTTACCGGAGAACGCATACAAGCCACCCAATACCTCCGGGGCACGCTCAAGCAGCATTTACTCGGCATACTGGGCGGCATGATCTGGTCGGCCGGCGCTATCTCGAATTTTGCCGCAGCGACGGCGCCGGTGAATGTGGGACCCGCCATCAGCCTTGGGATAGGCCAGTGCGCCACGTTGATTAGCGTTCTGTGGGGGCTTCTGGTGTGGAAGGAGTTCGCCGGATCGCCGAGTTCAGTAAAGCGGACTCTCGCGCTGATGATGGTATTCTTCGCCGCGGGCTTGGCGCTGTTGTCGCTGGCGCCCATCGTGAAGTTCTGAATTCGGCCAGAGGCGGAAGCTGGGGCAGGTGTTTTCAGAACCCAAGTGCGGTCTGAAGTTCCCTGCGGCCCTCCGCGCTCGCCAAACTGCCCTGCGCCACGGTCGCTGTGCCACCGCCCTTGCCCCCATGATCGGTTAGAACCTGCTTAAGTAGATTGCCTGCATGGATGCCGGAATCCGATGCTGCCGCAACCAGCACGCTCGGTGCATCCGTGGCCAGGACCAGGGCGACGGCTCTCCCTCCTTCGGCGAACGCCTGGGCCATAACTCGCGCCTCATCCGTTAGCGTGGCAGGCGTCAGCAGTGTGCGTCTTATTCCTTCGGCTCCCGGCGAACAAGCGGCGAAAAGGTCCGCACCCTGCCGTCGCGCCAATTCCAAAGAGATGCGCTGGCGCTCCTTCTCCGCCTCCACCAATCGCTGGCGGAGCGGCGACACCGATGCCGGCAGATCGTCGATCGCTACCGTACAGGCACGGGATAACTCGGCGGCGATCCGGTAATCCTGCCTCACTCTGTCCAGCGCCCGCGTGCCAGCGACAAACTCCAGGCGAGTATTATTGCGAACCTTCTCGCGCCGCCGGATCTGGACCAGGCTCAGCTCCGCAGTCGACTTAACATGGGTTCCACCGCAAGCGCTTCGGTCCACATCAGCGATCTCAATAATGCGCAGCGGGCCAGTGCGTTCGCTCGCCTTCCGCAGGCCGGCTGCCTCGGCGGCATATTCAAAAGTGATCCTCACCGGGAGAGCGGCAGCAATCAGTTCTGCACACCGCGCCTCCGCCTTTGCCGCCTGCTGATCGGAGAACTCAGGCGAAGCCAATTCGATGGTCGATATCTGAACGCCCATGTGCACACTGACTGTCGGATACCCGAAGAGCGCCTCAATCACGGCTGACAACAGATGTTGCCCGGTGTGCTGTTGCATGTTGTCGTAGCGCCGCCGCCAATCGAGCTCTGCGCTAACCTCAACAGCATCGCCCAACGGCCGCTCCAACTGGTGCGCGATCCAGTCACCCTCGTCGCGGACATCCACCACGGGGATGCCGTTGATCCAGCCCAGATCAGCTGCCTGCCCGCCTGAGGTTGGATAGAAAGCCGACCGATCGAGATAGACCGTACTTCGGTCCTCAGTCGTCCGAACCAGGGATGCTTGAAATGACCGTAGATAAGGGTCGACGTAATATAGGCGCTCGGTACGCATGGCTCAGGCCCAATCGAGAGCGCGCTTCCGGATGATCCAGACGTACCCGACAACCAGGAAAGCCAGGAATATCCCCGCTTCGACGACACCAAACCAGCCATACTGCCGGTAACGCACGGCCCAGGGAAACAGAAAGACGGTTTCCACGTCAAAGATCACAAACAGCATGGCAACCACGAAATAGCGCACCGGGAAACGGCTGCGGGCATTATCGCGCGGAGGAATACCGCATTCATAGGCCTCAAGCTTGGTAGCGTTCGGCGCCGAGGGGCGCAAATACCTGGCAACCAGCAAAGCAGCTACCGGAAAGGCCACCGTCAGGAGAGCAAAACAGAGAATAGCTAGATATTCGATCGGCATTCTAGACAAAGAAGCGTGACAAAGTTAAATCTAATTCTGCAACTTCCCTCTATGGTCTCAATCTTTCATAATAAGTAAACATGTTTCTAACCCTGCGCGAACACATCGCGACAATCAAGCGCGAAGATCCGGCCGCGAAGAACTCGGTCGAGATCTTATTGTGTTACCCGGGTCTGCACGCAGTCATCATGCACGGATTGGCGCACGGCCTCTATCGGCGTCGTTGGTTTGTGCCGGCAAGGCTCGTTTCACACATCTCACGGTTACTGACCGGTATTGAGATTCACCCGGGCGCCCAAATTGGACGGCGCCTGTTCATCGACCATGGAATGGGCACGGTGATCGGCGAAACGGCGGAGATCGGTGACGACGTCCTGCTCTACCAGGGCGTCACCCTGGGAGGCACGGGTTTCGAATGCGGCAAGCGCCATCCCACGCTCGGCAACAACGTCGTGGTTGGCACTGGGGCGGCCGTGCTGGGCGCCATCACGTTGGGCGATTACGTGAAGGTCGGCGCCGGCTCGGTCGTCGTGCACAACGTACCACCGCATTCCACCGTGGTCGGCATCCCGGGCCGGGTCGTCGGCACGCACAGCGAAGCGCTCGGCCAGTTGGAACACGGTCGTGTTGCGGACTGCGGTGCCGAGGAAGGGCTGGAACTCGAACAACTAAACGACCGTATCCGTGTCCTGGAAGCTACTCTCCGGCTGCTACTCGAGCAGCGCGTGGGCGGAGGGCGGGGCTAACCTCTGGCTACCACCCGCCAAGTCTAAATCGATAGCAGAAGCTGTTCGCGGCCAGCAATCGCAGTTCATCCAAAGAAAACCCAAACTCGGTCCCAGCCATCACATACTCCCGCTCCAGGCTGGTGAAGAACAGCGCCGGATCGTCCGTTCCCAAGACGATCGGCACACCGGCATCCCACAGTTTTCGCAATGGGTGGGCGGCCACGCTGTCTACTGCACGAGTACAGAGGTTGCTGGAAGGGCACACCTCCAGAGGAATGTTACGGCGAACCAACTCATCCAGGAGGTCTGGATCCTCAACGCTGCGGATACCATGGCCGATGCGCTGGGCGCCGATCTCCAGTGCTTGCCACACGCTGTCCGCATCCGTAACCTCACCGGCATGACATGTCAAACCCAGTCCTGCTTCACGCGCCTGGGCGTACAAGTCCTTGAACCAGAGGGCCGGACCATTTGCCTCGTCGCCGCCAATCCCGATCGCGATCACGCCCTCATCGCGGTATTCGCGAGCTAGGTCGAAGACTCGCTGCGCGTCGGGGACGCCGAACTGCCGCACCGCATCCAGGATCCACCACACTTCAACCGCTGACTGCGCGGCCGCCTCGCGGCGCAAGGCCTCGTAAATGCGATGGAAATCCTGTTGCTTCCAGAGAATCACGCCGGCAGAAATCGTGATTTCTGCGTAGGTCACGTTCTGCTTCGCCAGCCGGTCAAGCAGGTGCCGGGCCGCGAGCGCGTACGCTTCAGGACTAACCAGGCGTCGCGACACCCAGACATAAGCCTTCAGGAAACCGGGAAAGTCGGAGTACCGAAAGTGTGAACGGATGTCCTCGAGGTCAAGCGAAGGATCCAGTTCCTGAATCGTTTCGGGTTCGACCGAGCCCTCCAAATGCAAGTGCAGTTCCGCTTTCGGCAGGTCATGCACCAAGGCAGTTAGATCCTGCGAACCTGATCTGTGAATAGTTCCTCCGGAAGCGTGCGCGAGCTTCTTAAAAATAGCCTGAGGCCGGGAACAGAAGGCTTGCCCCCCGGACATCGCAAACATGCCGTGTGCTAACTGACATAATAAACGGCGATGACCGAGCAAGAGATTGAAGCAATCGTTGGCGGATACCACGGGGATCCGTTCAGCGTACTGGGGCCACATCCGATCAGTACGACTTCCAAACTGGGCGATTGGGAAGTTCGAGCCTTTCTCCCACAAGCCACCACGGCGGCCGTTGTCGACGCCTCCGGCGATGGCACGACGCCGATGGAGAGGATCCATCACCAGGGGCTCTTCAGGGTTCGCGTGCCGCGCGCTCCGGGCGCATACAAGATCCGGTACGTGGACTACCACGACAAAACGTATGAGATCCAGGATCCCTATCGCTTCGGTCCACAGCTCAGCGACTTCGACCTGCACTTGCATTCGGAAGGCACGCTGCATGAAGGCTACCGGATGCTTGGCTCGCACCTGGTAACGGCGGAGGGGGTCCCTGGGACGAGATTTGCAGTCTGGGCACCCAATGCCATCGTCGTCAGTGTAGTGGGTAATTTCAACGAGTGGGACGTCCGCCGCCATCCGATGCGCGCGCGCACGGGCGGGATCTGGGAGATATTCCTTCCCGAAGTCGGTGTCGGAACAGCTTACAAATATGCAGTAAAGGGTCGTTTTCAGGGCTACAGCCAAATGAAGGCGGATCCGTATGGCTTCCAGATGGAAAAGCCACCGCAGTCGGCGTCGATCGTCAGTGACGTTTGGAAATATGAGTGGCAAGACTATGAGTGGCTGCAAAAGCGTGGCGAGACCCGCGCGCTTGATCGGCCGATGTCGATCTACGAAGTCCACCTCGGCTCATGGCTTCGCGGCGAACACCATCGCCCGCTGACCTATCGGGAACTCGCAGATAAGCTCGTCGCTTATGTGAAGCGCATGGGCTACACCCATATCGAGCTCATGCCGATCATGGAATACCCATTCGACGGCTCGTGGGGCTATCAGGTCATTGGCTATTTCGCCCCCACCTCACGATTCGGCACACCTGAAGATTTCATGTTCTTCGTTGATCGGTGCCATCAGGAAGGTATCGGCGTGCTGGTGGATTGGGTGCCCGCCCATTTCCCGAAGGACGCCCACGGCCTGGCTTACTTCGATGGAACGGCTCTTTATGAGCATGCCGATCCGCGCAAAGGAGAACAGAGAGAATGGGGAACCCTGATCTTCAACTTCGGCCGCAGCGAAGTTCGATCCTTCTTGATCTCGAATGCCTTGTTCTGGGTCAAGCATTACCACATCGACGGTTTGCGAGTGGATGCCGTTGCCTCCATGCTTTACCTCGATTACTCACGCAAGGCGGGCGAATGGATTCCTAACATTCACGGCGGCAACGAGAATCTGGAGGCGATCGATTTCCTGAAGACGGTGAATATGTTGGTGCACCAGGAGCCCGGCGCCGTCATGATCGCCGAAGAATCCACCGCATTCGCCGGCGTCTCGAAGCCGGTCTATCTGAATGGCCTCGGCTTCACCATGAAGTGGAACATGGGTTGGATGCATGACATGCTGAACTATTTCAGCCAGGACCCCATCTACCGGAAATACCACCAAAACCAGGTGACCTTCAGCATCATGTACGCCTTCAGCGAGAACTTCGTGCTGCCGATTTCCCACGATGAGGTCGTCTATGGAAAGCGGTCTCTCATCAGCAAGATGCCGGGCGACGAGTGGCAGCGCTTTGCCAACGCGCGCGCATTTCTCGGCTACATGTTCTGCCATCCGGGCAAGAAACTGCTCTTCATGGGGTCGGAGATTGGCCAGACTTATGAATGGGACCATGCCAGCCAAGTGAACTGGTGGCTGCTTGATTATGAGATCCACCGCCGATTCCAGGCCTATAACCAGGCGCTCAACCAGTTCTACCAGCGAGAACCTGCATTATGGGAAGTCGACTTTCAATACCAGGGATTCGAATGGATCGACTTGCACGACGTGGAGCATTCTGTACTCTCGTTTGTTCGCCGCGGAAAACGCAGCGAGGATTACCTGGTGATTGTCTGCAACTTCACGCCCCAGCCACACTGGAACTATCGTGTTGGCTTTCCGGAGACAGGCCTGCATCTCGAAGTGTTCAACTCAGATGCGGAGGCCTTCGGGGGCAGCAACATGGGGAACGGCGGCGCCGTGATGGCTGAGCCGGTTCAGGCTCATCATCGCACGGCATCGGCCAGCATTACTTTGCCCCCGCTCGGAGTCGTGGTTTTCAAGCCGGCTCGTGCGCTGCCCTCACTGGCAACGCGGGAAGACTTTCCAGATGGTGCATGAGGACTAGCAGCTTGCGGCAGACGGTGGACCCGACGCTTGCCGCGACCGGCGCTAAAGTGAAATAGAAACTTCAGGCCGCCGCCGATCATGCTCTTCCAGATCAATTCGCCCGCAACTGAGACCAATTCCGTCATCGTTCTTCATCCGTCTGATAGCGTCGGCGTGGCTCGCGTGCTACTCTCCCCAGGCCAAGCCGTAGAGACGTCGGGTGCAAGGATAACCGCGAATGCAACCATTCCCCCGGGCCACAAGATTGCCCTCGTGCCGGTCCGCACCGGCGATGCGGTTCTGCGCTACGGCGAGATTATCGGATTCGCTCTGCAGGACATTGCGCCTGGCGAACATGTTCACGAGCACAATCTGGGCTTCGAGGAACTGGACCATCCAGTCACGTTCGACACGAAGCCGGCGACTCCCACCCAAAGCACCCGCTCGTTCGTTGGTTTCCAGCGCGGAGACGGTCGGGTCGGCACCAGGAACTATATTGCGGTGGTCGCCACCAGCAATTGTGCCGCGCATGCCGTGGAACTCGTCGAGAAGAGCTTCTATGGGGAGAAGTTGCCGCCTCACGTTGACGGAATCGTGTCATTCCCCCACGGCGATGGTTGCGGCCAGGCGATGGGCGCCGACACCCGCCAATTGCAGCGCACGCTGGAGGGCGTTCTCGATCACCCCAATGTCGCTGCGGCCGTTGTCATCGGCCTGGGCTGCGAAGTAAACCAGATTGATCACTACCTGGGCGAATCGAATGGCAGCGGCCGCAGCAAGAGCCTGATGGGTTTGACCCTTCAGGAAAGCGGCGGCACGCGCAGCGTGGTGGAACAGGCCCGGCATAACATCCGCGCCATGCTCGATCAGACCGCTTCTTTTTCACGTGTTGAAGTTCCCGCATCCGCACTGGTTTTGGGACTCAACTGCGGCGGGTCGGACTCCTTTTCCGGCATCACCGCTAACCCGGCGTTAGGCTTTTGTTCCGACCTGTTGGTGCGCGAAGGCGGCACCGCTGTATTGGCTGAGACAACCGAGATTTTCGGTGCCGAGCATTTGCTGCTGCGCCGGGCGCGCAATGAAAAAGTAGGCCGCAAGCTGCTGGCTACCGTCGATCAGTACAAGGCCTACCTACGTCAGTTTGGCGGCAGCTTTAATGACAACCCTTCACCCGGCAACAAGAAGGGCGGTCTGACGAACATTCTCGAAAAGTCTCTAGGCGCGGTCTCCAAGGCCGGCACGAGTACCCTCGAAGATGTCGTCGATTACGCCGAGCGAATTCGCTCCCGCGGATTTGTGTTCATGAACACGCCGGGCTACGACCCCGTTTCGCTGACCGGTCTCGCAGCAGGTGGTGTGAACATCATCGCGTTCACGACGGGCCGCGGCAGCGCGATCGGCTTTCCCAGCATTCCGGTACTGAAGATCGCCACCAACTCGCACACCTTCCAGAGAATGCCCGACAACATGGATATCAACGCGGGCCGGATCGCCGATGGCGAAGCCGACATTGAAACCGTGGGCTGTGAAATTTTTGAAGCGCTGCTCCGCGTGGCTTCGGGTGAAAGAACGAAATCGGAGCTGCTGGGCCATCACGAGTTCGTCCCTTGGCGAATCGGACCATTCCTTTAGTGCGGCAGAATGTAGTCGAACTTTACCAGCCCGTTGCGATAATCGAGGCTCAGTCGGAACATTGAAAGAACAGGCAATCCCAGTATTCCGGACATCCGAACGGTCTCACGCTTCCCCGAATTGTTGAGATCCACCACGGTCATGCCAAGATTTCGCTGCCTGAACGTGGCAAATTGAATCTCAGCCTTGTCCGCCTCAAACACGTGCCTCGATTCCCCCGAGACACCCTTCACGTGCATGTACTCGTTGGCCGATATC
>JBAUOG010001082.1:0-1522 GCA_049579625.1 Bryobacteraceae bacterium | reverse complement strand
CGAGGTTTTGCCGCCTTCGCTGATCCTGCTGGTTAATTCTCGACACGTCGCGACGGTGCTCTATTTGTATCGTTTTGCGGGCCAGGATCGTGCCTGCGGTCGTTCCCCCTCGTCCCGGCCGCAGAATCGGGTATGTGGTGTCCATGCAGCCTGCAGCGTGGCCGGAGCCGGATCCGCTGGTCGCGGCGGCGATCGCGGCGAAGTACCGGGGGAAGCGCCCGCGTCCGCTGGCGGTGCAGATCCGTGACCAGCTGGGGCAGTGGCTGGACGATGAGGAGTTCGCGTCGGTTTTCGGTATCCGCGGACGGCCTGGGTGGTCGCCGTCGCTGCTGGCGCTGGTGACGGTACTGCAGCGGGCGGAGAAGCTCACCGACCGGGCGGCAGCGGACGCGGTCCGCAACCACCTGGACTGGCAGTACCTGCTGGGCCTGCCGCTGGATGACCCGGGTTTCGACGATTCGGTGCTGGCGGAGTTCCGCGCCAAGGTCGCCGAAGGCGGGCTGGAGCAGGTGGTGCTGGACCGGCTGCTGGAACGCCTGGCCGCCGGCGGGCTGGTCAGGGCCGCCGGCAGGCAGCGCACAGACTCCACGCACGTGGAAGCGGCGGTCGCGTCGCTGAACCGGCTGGAACTGGCCGGGGAATCGGTCCGGGCGGCGCTGGAGGCGCTGTCCGCCGCGCAGCCGCACTGGCTGGAGCAGCGGATCTGCGTACCGGATTTCACCCGCCGGTACGGCACCCCGATGACGTCGTGGCGGCCCCCGCAGTCGCAGAAGAAACGCGATGAGCTGGCCATCGCCTACGCCCGCGACGGGTACGCGCTGCTGGAAGCGGTCTGCGACCCCTCCTCGCCGCCGTGGCTGCGCGAGCTGCCGGCGGTGGACGTGCTGCGCCGGGTGCTGCTGCAGAACTACACCCGGACCATCACCGCAGGCGGGCGGGAGGTGATCAAGCGGCGGGAGAAGGAGCCTGAGGGCGACGGTCTCCCGCCCGGTCATGCCCGGATCGCCTCCCCGTATGACACCGATGCCCGGTGGGGCGTCAAGCGGGAGGAGTTCTGGCTGGGCTACAAGCTGCACGTCACCGAGACCTGCGACGATCCCCCGCCCTGCACGTGCGGCCCTGCCAGCGTGGCAGGCCAGGCCGCCACGGGCAGCGCCGGGGAGGGCGCGCAGGACCGGGGGCATGACAAGGGCTGCGTGCACCTGGTATTCCCGAACCTGATCACGCACGTGGCCACGACCGACGCCACCGTGACCGACAACCAGATGACCACCGCTATCTGCGAGGACCTGGCCAAGAAGAACCTGGCTCCGGGACGGAGCTACCTCGATTCCGGCTACCTCAGCGCCGCCGTGGTGGTCTCGGCGCTGACGACCTGGGGCATCGCGCTGATCGGGCCGCTGCTGGCCGACACCTCCGCCCAGGCCCGCGCCAGGGCCGGCTACGCCCGCGCCGACTTCGCCGTCGACTACGACACCAAGACCGCCACCTGCCCGCAGGGAAAGACATCAGCGTCCTGGAC
>JBAUOG010001081.1:0-26301 GCA_049579625.1 Bryobacteraceae bacterium | reverse complement strand
GGCTCACTTGCACCCGCCAAGTGATGGAATCGGCCGGTGCACCCCACTTTGCAATGTGGAAGCCACCGTCGCGGTTGAAGCGCTTTACCGCTTTCCCGCTGGTGGATGCGGTCAGATAGTTGAGGACGATTGGCTCCTCGGTATCTTGAGTCACGATCTGCGGATCGGCCTGCGGTGAACCCTGTACGTCAAGAACGACCACGGTGTCATTCGCATCCGGGCAGCTTGCAGGTAAGGCCACAGTTACGGCGCCGGGTTTGCGATCGACGGCCAGTTTCCGGGAGGGATCCGTGAGCAAATAGGCGGACCGGACCACATTCTTCAGCCCAGAAACCCGCAGCGTTCCGTCCGCCGGGCAACTAAAGACATGTAAGTAGACTTTCTCCGCCTTGACCGTGCTGCGCCCCCACGGATACTCCGGCAACGGACTGGCCGACGTACCGTATATGCTTTCGCTATTCTTCTGCATCCATGCTCCGACTCCGCGAAGCGTTGCAACGCTAGGCGCTGGGATTGTTCCATCGCCTGTGGGGCCGATGTTCAACAGATAGTTGCCACCCTGGCTCACAATCTCAACCAGCCGGTGGATTACGTTTCCGGGCGTTTTCCATTGCTCGTCGAACCGGCTGAAGCCCCAGGTGGTGTTGAGCGTTTGCGGTGTCTCCCAGTACTCTTCGAGACCGCCAACCGGCATACCGTTATCGCCCATATCCTGGTAGTCGCCCATCAGTTCCTGCCCGTAGCCGCCAACGCGTCCGCTGATGAGACAGCGCGGCTGCAACTGGTGAACCAGGTCGACAATCTGGCGAGCATGTTCCGGGGTGTCCATACCCCGGTCGAACCAGATCAAGCCAAGCGGGCCATAGTTTGTGAGGAGTTCGCGCAACTGAGGCTTCGATTTGCGTTCGAGGTAGCGATCGAAATCCTTTTTGGAGCGATCATAATCCCAATTGTTTCCATAGCCATCGGGATCGTCCCAGTCCTCGCGATGCGAATAGTAGACACAGAAGCGGATGCCGGCCTTCTGGCACGCCTGCGATAGTTCCATCAGCGGATCGCGGCCAAACGGAGTCCAGTCAACGATGTTGTATTTGGTGACTTGGGAGCGATACATGGCGAAGCCATCGTGGTGTTTTGCGGTGACCACGATGTACTTCATGCCCGTGGCCTGCGCCAGCTTCACCCACCCTTCGGCATTGAAATGCGTTGGATTGAATTGATGGGCCAGTTGACGGTATTCGGCCACGGGTATGTTGAAGCGCTGCATGATCCATTCGGCCTCTGTTCCTACCGGTACACGATGACCCTGCCATTCCCCGGCCAGGTTGGAATAAGGGCCCCAATGGATGAACATGCCGAATTTGTCGTGACGGAACCAACCCATCCGGTCTTCGGGTGCGGGTGCGGTCGCCGCCAGCCGGGGACTGGCCGTTGGATCAGTAGAGCCGCCGCCTGCGGACGTCTCCACTCGTCGATACGCCTGGACGTCTTCGGATAAAAGCCCGCAGACCAGAACAGCGAGCAGGAAGCTCGGGACGATTCGATTATGGAAGTGGACCGGTTTCATTGATCGCCACCGCATGCGCAGCGGACGGTATGTCGCATGTACTATGATTACGAAGCTATGCTTCATTGGATCCTGAGTCTGGTGATCAGCGCGGTCATTCTGCTGATCATTTCACGAATTGTCAGCGGCTTTGAACTGGACGGTTTTGGCCCTGCGCTGATTGCCGCCTTGATTATTGGTGTTGTCAACGCCATTGTCCGGCCGGTGCTCGCGTTTCTAGCGCTCCCTCTCATTATCGTGACGCTGGGACTTTTTCTGTTTGTGCTGAACGCTCTGATGCTCAAGCTCACGTCGGCGCTAGTCCCCGGATTTCGCATCAGAGGATTTATGCCGGCCGTTTGGGGCGCGATTCTGCTCGCCATAGCGAACTTGTTGCTCGAGGGGATCAAATAGTCATTCGCCACTGTCAAAAGCCTGCCGGAGGTCGTTTTGAAATTCATCCGATGCCTGCTGCTATTCCTGGTAACCAGCTCGGTTCTCCTGCCGCAAGAGACGCCGGCGCCTGAGATTGCATTCGAGTCCGTCCCCAACCCGTTGAGTCTGCCAGCCAATCTCTATTTGGGCGAGGTTGCCGGGGTCGCGGTCAATTCGAAAGGCCACATCTTCATCTACACCCGCAGCGGTCACACGCAGTTGCACGAATTCGATGCGAGCGGGAACTACATTCGCACGATCGGGAATGATCTGTACGGCTTCGTCTTCGCGCACGTGGTACGTATTGACAAGGACGACAATATCTGGTGTGTCGATGAGGGCTCGAACATGATCATCAAGTTCAGCCCCGAAGGCCGGGTGTTGATGGTTCTGGGCAGAAAGCCTGAGGCGGTGGAAGCAGCTCATTCGCCGGATGCCGCTCCGCCACCTGCGAGGCCTGGAATCTTCAACCGGCCCACTGACGTTGCCTGGGACGCGGCGGGGAACAGCTTCATCAGCGACGGCTATGGCAACTCCCGTGTTGCAAAGGTGGATCAGTATGGAGACTGGATCACGACGTGGGGAAAGCGCGGCGCGGAGCCGGGTGAGTTTCACACTCCTCATTCCATCGCCACGGATGCCAGTGGGAACGTGTACGTGGGTGATCGGGAGAACCGGCGCATTCAGGTCTTCGATGGAGATGGCAAGTTTCTCAAGCAGTGGACCAATGTCGGTGCTCCGTGGGCGATCTGCATCACGCCGGCTGCGTCAGGGGCAAAGCAAGTTGTGTATAGCTCAGACTCCGTGCCCGGACGCATTTACAAGCTGGATCTGAATGGAAACGTGCTGGGGGCATTCGGCAAGGCCGGCAAGCGACCGGGGCAATTCGGCTGGGTTCATGAGATGGCCTGCCCTTCAGAGAATGTGTTGTATGTCGGTGAACTGTTGAACTGGCGGATGCAGAAGCTGATCCTGCATCCCGAAAAGCGATAGCGACCCGAATCAATCAAGACCGCGGTGCGACCGTGACGCAAACGGCTCCGTTCGCATCCGCTTGCTGACGGGCGCGGGGCGCGGTTCTGTGCTTGGCTTTTCGCACAGTCCGGTGTCTACTTGGCGCCTGCAATAGTCCCTGTCAATGGGCTGCTGGCGACGGCGTACTCGCGCTTGGGCATGCGTCCTGCCAGGAACGCTGCACGGCCCGCCTCGACGGCAAGCTTCATGGCGTGCGCCATAAGTTCCGAATCTTCCGCCTCGGCAATTGCCGTATTCAGTAAGACGCCGTCGTAGCCGAGTTCCATTGCGATGGCAGCATCAGAAGCGGTTCCCACGCCGGCATCAACAATCAGGGGCACATCCGTAATGGTTTCCCGCAGAATCTTCAGGTTCGTCAAATTCTGGATCCCCAAGCCTGAGCCGATGGGCGCCGCCAGGGGCATCACCGCCGCCGCGCCTGCATCGATGAGCTTCCTGGCGTTCACCAGATCGTCATTCGTATAAGGCAACACAATGAAGCCTTCTTTCACCAACACCCGCGTGGCTTCCAACAGGCCTTCGTTATCGGGAAAGAGAGTCTTCTGGTCGCCGATCACTTCGAGCTTAATCCAGTTGGATAGACCAACTTCGCGAGCGAGGCGCGCGGTGCGGATGGCGTCATCGGCCGTATAGCAGGCGGCCGTGTTCGGCAAGATGAAAATTTGAGAACGGTCGATGAAATCGAGTTCTGATTCCTTGGTCTTATCGGTGAGGTTCGCCCGGCGAACGGCGAGCGTCACCATTCCGGTTCCGGAAGCGGCATGGCAACGCGCCATTAATGCCTTGCTGCGATACTTGCCGGTACCAACAAAAAGCCGCGAGCGGAATTCCCGGCCGGCAATCTTCAAAGTGTCTTCCATGCCCACCATTATCCGCGACTACAGCCAAAACGAGCATCCGCGGCAGCTTGATTTATGAATTGAGGTTGATTAAACGACTGGTGAGGGAGTCTGGACAGCTGCTGAGAATTGCTCAAGCGTTAGTGCGCCCGATACGTAGCGTTCAGCCAGCAGAAAGAAGTCCGGCACCGGTTCGAGGCCTTCCAAGCGGGCGCTAGTCACTTCGGCGCTCACTTGGCGCGCACGCTCGGCCCGCAACTGCTCGCAGGAGACAGCCGGAGCATCCGCGCACGGGGCGTCGTTCATGGAATTGGGTGAACGCACGGTAATTGAAGGGACGACCCGACGCAGGTCGCGGTTACCGAAGCGACCGGGATGCCGGTTTTTCTGGTTGAACTTGCGATGCCGCTACCCGACGTTTGGTGTTCAGCTGTGCCAGTGGCCTTGGCCATAGCCAACTCGTTGACATGCTTCCGGTGACGATCGCGGAGATACAGGTAAGTCCAGCGACTCACCTCGAAGCCTCGCCAATAGATGTTGTTGCGCATCAGATCGTTCCGGGTAACCAGGATTTCGCGGCGAGCAAAACGCTGCCAGGGGCTACCGTGCATGGGAACAGGCGCCGGATCGACGCTGAAAGCCGTGGGGAAGCGCGGTGCGCGACATTTGTTCATCATGACCACCGCCAATTGAGCATCGGTCGTGACGGGGTCGCCCGTGCCGTTCCGAGTGGCGTTGGGCACCTGAGCGCGCTCCGTCCAATCAACCAGCTTGGCGCAGGATGTGAACTGCAAGTCAAAAACGACCTTTTCCCGCTCGGCATCCACGTTTTCGTCGATATGGTGGGATAGAGCCTTGCCCGCCCGCAGCACGGCGAAATCGACGTCGCGGGTGGCGGCGCCGACCCAGACTTCCTGTCCTTGCCAGGTAACGGACTGCTTCCAAATGCGAATGTGATGGCGTTTCGAAACGTCGTTCAATCCCTTTTCCCAAGACATATCTGCCGGAGTCCCATCCAGCAAAAGCTGAGACATAGGCGCGCTGGTATAGCCGCCGCTTTCACCTACCGCGCGGATGAGGCGAATTTGGCTATGGAAGGACGAACGCTCAGCTTCCTTCCAACCGGCGGCGCGGAACGCTGCTGCAATCTCCTCACGCGTCCCCACAAACATCAGGTTGGTGACGTCAGAGGGGCGGTTGGACTTCGGCATGGTGGTTCGAAATGGCAGCTCCTCCGCGAGGCGGACAAGCTCGGCACGCTCGGCGCAGCTCAAGTGAAGCGCCCCCGCCTCTTCGTCGGCGGGTTGACTGATCATGAGCGGCTTGTTCAGGGTTACTGTCAGTTCGACGCCGGCGGGGAAATAAATTTCCGGTTCAGGGACTTGGACAATCAGCGATTTGATGAGCCAGCTTGCGACTTGGTAATGCAAGTCCAACGTGAGGGCAGTCCGGATGTAGCCGGTAATGCGATAACTGATGGAGGACGTGGAGCGCAACTCCTGAATGTTGCCACGGCGGTTCACGCTTTCTCTGCCCGTATCCACCTCTGACACGCGAGCCGAGAGCGGCTGCTCATCACCTAGTGGAAAAGTTATGTTTGTAAATGCGAGATCGAGGGTGGCGGTCTCGTGGCGAATTCCATAGCCCACCCGATTGACTGCTTTTACAGCTCCGGAGAGGACGCTTCCGACGGGCAGCAAGACCTCGTTATCGGCAAGTGCGGGCGCAATCAGGACGGCCTTGACGGGAGTGCCGACTTTGCTCGCATAGGAACCTACCGTGTTGATTAACCGAACGTGCAACTGGGTGCCAGCCGGCAACTCGTGCGCGGCAAGCATATTCATCGACAGCATCAAGTAGAGCAGTGGAGCCATCTTTCGACTTAGCGATTCTCCCGGCAGAACATGTTCGATTTCCCTTTTTCTGAATCACCAGCCTGACGTGTGCAATCAAGCCGTCAGCACAGCTGGCTGGACTACCCCAACGTCCGTCTATCGACGCTTGCCACCCACAAGGCGTTCCAAGGTACGAGTACACTTTCTCTCCCAACCCGGGACAGGCCCGTGTCAGACGGCTATCGATATCACTAGCCGGTTTGGGTTAAAGTGTAACACGCGTAAGGGCTTGGCCGCATTGAAATCTAGTCTCAGCTATGCTGAAAGAACGCACCGTGGAGTTCGAAAAGACAATCCTGCGCAAAGTGGGAGAGGCGATTGGACGCTTCAAAATGATCCGCGAGGGAGACCGCGTGGCGGTCGGATTGTCGGGCGGTAAGGACTCGGTCACCCTGCTGGAAGCTCTGATTCTATTGCAGAAGCGCGCGCCGATTCATTTTTCAGTTTGCGCCTTCACGGTGGAGCAAGGGAAGTTTCTGGCGCCGATCGAGCCGTTCGGCAACTACCTAAAGGAGCGGGGCGTTCCCTGGACCTATGTCCAGGATGGGCCGTCCTTGCGTTTACTCGACGAGCAACCGGGCCACGGATGCGACTTGTGCAGCCGCTTCCGCCGCCGGGCGGTCTATGAGATTGCGAAGGGTCTAGGCGCCAATGTGATCGCCTTCGGCCACACGGCAGACGATTTCTGCGAAGCCTTCATGCGCAACGCCCTATTCAATGGCCGCATTAGTTCGCTGCCCCCGATGGCGTATTCGCGCAACCGGGACTTTCGTCTCATTCGACCCCTGGTCTATGTCACGGAAAACCTGACGCGGGACTTCGCCGCGAGTTTGGGAGCGCCGGTGATTCCTTGTGGCTGCTCTCAGAAAACCGGCACTGTTCGGCACTCTTTGCGTGATATCTTCACAAAACTGGAGCAGGAGCATCCCTTCTTGAAAGAAACGCTGCTTTCGGCCATGAGTAAAGTTGAAACAGGCCGTCTGCTCGACACACGCTTCCTTGACCTGGAGGGCGATGGCGAGGAATCGGGCTTCTTTTCGGACGAGCAACCGGCGACGGCCGAACTGGTGACGTTTACAACCGCGAGTTGACAGTTGGACAGGAGGCGTTCCCGACGCTGCGCGGGGCGCCGAAGACTAAACTACAGTAGATGAAACTTGGAGTGGACTTCGGCACAACACGCATTGTGTTGGCCCAGGCTGATCGTGGCAACTACCCTCTGGTCTCCTTCGACGGGCCTGAGGATTCGACCGCAGACTGGTACCCGTCCCTCATCGGCCTTCATAGTAACGAACGCCGGTACGGTTGGGACGCCTGGAATGCCCAGGCCGACGAGAACTGGATCGTTTTGCGATCGGTCAAGCGACTGCTGGAAGATGCCGGTCCGCAGACGATCGTGGAAGTGGGCTCCCACCGGATCGAATTGATGGAGTTGCTGCACGGCCTGACGAGCGCGCTCAAGCAGGCGTTAATCAACGCGTCGAATTTGAATTTGAAGGCGGGCGAACCGCTGGAGATTGTACTGGGTGTTCCCGCACATGCCAACAGCAACCAGCGCTTTCTTACGGTAGAGGCATTCCAGTTGGCCGGGTTTCATGTGCTCGGAGTGTTGAACGAGCCGAGCGCGGCGAGTATCGAATTCGGTCATCGCGAACGCGAACGAACGACCGGCCGCGAGACGATTCTGGTGTACGACCTGGGCGGCGGAACGTTTGACGCTTCATTGGTGACGCTTGACGACAACGTTCACCACGTCGTGGGCACCGAAGGTATTCCAACGCTGGGTGGAGACGACTTCGATCACCTTCTTGCCGACCTTGCCTTGGAGCGGGCGGGCGTCGGGATTGCCGACCGCGACCGGATCTCAGCAGGCGCGTGGTTTCGGCTGCTCGATGAGTGCCGCGTCAAGAAGGAGGCATTGAATCCGAACTCCCGGCGCATCACCATCGAACTGGAGCATCCCGACGGCGAAACAGTTCCCGTGCAGATTCCAGTGTCGGATTTTTATGAAGTGGCGCGCCCGCTGGTTGAAGAGACGCTCGCCGTGTCGGAGGATCTGTTGGCCCGCCACGGCCGAGAGCAGTTTGAAGCGCTTTATTTGACCGGAGGCGGAAGCGAACTACCGATCATCGCGCGAGTGCTTAGGGAACGGTTCGGGCGTCGGGTGCGCCGCTCCAGCTATACGCGTTCCGCCACAGCCATCGGTTTGGCCATTCAGGCGGACGAGCCCGACGCATACCGGCTCAGCGAGCGCCTTTCCAGAAATTTCGGCGTCTGGCGTGAAGCCGAGGGTGGCCACCGAATCGTGTTCGATCCCCTCTTTGCGAAAGGAACGCAGCTGCCGGTGCCGGGAACCCCACCTCTGCGGATCACCCGTTGCTATTCGCCGGTTCACAACATCGGCCACTTTCGTTTTCTGGAGTGCAGCCACCGCGCTGAGGACGGTGCGCCGAGCGGCGAAATCGCTATCTGGGACGACATCTATTTCCCGTTTGATCCGAACCTCGCCAAGCATCCCAGCCTGCAGGCCGAGGCTGTGGTCCATGCTCCCAAAGCACGATTGCAGCAGATCCAGGAATCGTACGAATGCGACGCCAGCGGTTCCGTTGCAGTGACCATTGCGAACCGCTCCGCTGGGTACACGCGGACTTACCGGTTGGGGCGATGGTCGCACAATTCAAAGCCGGTGAAACCCGCGCAGCGGCGCAAGAAGTAGTTAGCCGGCCTCTGCCGCTTAGTGCGGCAGCAGGCGCTCGAGCTTCGAGCCTGGAACGATCATGGTTTCGCTGCGTTCGGGACCGTTCGACACCGAGCCGATCTCGACGCCGGTCTTCTCCTCGAGAAAGCGCAGGTATTCTTTGGCCTGTGGTGGCAACGCCGACAGGACGGTTGTGCCTCGCGTGGTCGTTTTCCAACCTGGCAAGTGCTCGTAGACCGGCCTAATGGTCTCCATTCCGCGGGTGCTCGAAGGCATGTGCGTGACTTTCTTTCCATCGATCTCGTAAGCGACACACACCGGGATTGACTCGAGTTCGTCCAGCACGTCGAGTTTGGTGATGATCAGACTGTCGAAACCGTTCACTTCGGCGGTATAGCGAAGCAGCGGTACATCGAACCAACCACAGCGGCGGGGACGGCCCGTGACGGCGCCAAATTCGTTGCCGGCTTTGCGAATGCGCTCGCCCACCTCCGTCAGATCCTCCGAGGGGAAGGGTCCGGCTCCGACGCGCGTAATGTAGGCCTTTGAGACGCCGACAATGCCGCTAATCTTGGTCGGCGCGACGCCGGTTCCGGTGCAGGCTCCTCCGGCAGCGGCGCTTGAGCTGGTGACGAACGGGTAGGTGCCGAAGTCGATGTCGAGCATAGTACCCTGCGCACCTTCGAACAGGATGTTCTTGCCCTCGCGGATCATCTGGTTCAGCAGGTACGCTGTGTCGCAGACCATGGGTTTGATCTGTACGGCGAATTGCTTGTAGCTATCGAGGATGGCTTCGAAATCCCCTGCATCATGAATCTTGAAGGCTTCTGCGATCAGCGCTTTGTCCGCGGCCAGGCTGCGGTAGAGATGGTCGAAATCGATGTCGATCAAGTCGGCGATACGAATGCCGCGCCGGGCAATCTTGTCTTCGTAGCACGGACCGATACCGCGAGACGTGGTGCCGATGGCGACCCGATCCTCGCGTCCTTCGGAAATCTTTTCGATCGTACGATGGAAAGGGAAGATGACGTGTGCGCGATTACTGATCCGCAATTGTGACTTGACGTCGAAGCCGACGGCCTCCAATCCTGCTATTTCCTCAAGCAGAGCGCCGGGATCAACGACCACGCCATTTCCGATTACGGCCAGAACACCGGGCCGAAGAACGCCGCTGGGTATCAGCTTCAGTACAAACTTCTGCTCACCGATGTAGACGGTGTGCCCGGCATTGTGGCCACCCTGGTAGCGAGCGACAGCCTGGAATTTTTCGGAGAACAGGTCAACGATCTTTCCCTTGCCTTCGTCGCCCCATTGTGCCCCGAGAACGATGAGATTACTCATGAGTGTTAAAGAACATTAAACCCAAAGCGCCTAGTATAGCTTACACTGCTGAAAGCCTTTTAAATCAGGGGTTTCAGAGGCCGCAGAAGGGTGGAGACAAGGCGCGTTTATGCTACCCTTGGCACAATGCAGATGTGCGGTGTTTTCGTGGGGCTTGGGCCCGAGGTTTTCAACCAGCTCGTGCGCCACGTTTCGATTGGAAAGCTTAAGACGTACCAGGTTTACGAACGCTTCAAGCTGAGAGCGCGGCTGGTGAAGCTGAACTCGGAATCCTTGCGCAAGGCTGGGCCGAGGCTGTGGGCCAGGATTGAAGCCGGCGAAGAGGATTTTGCGACGGACATGTCGCAGGTGTTGCTGATCTCGCACCTCGATATGATCATCGGCGTACTTGATTTTCTGAAGATTCCGCACCAGGATGGCTTCTTCGAGAAGGATCTGAAAGCTGACGAGCACCTAACCGAGGGCTGGCAGAAGCGCGTTTATGACGAGTTTCATGACAAGTACCCGCCCGAAGTTCTGTTGTTCTACATCAATCATCTGGATTGGGAACTCACCAAGGCGGAACATGTGTTCCTGCCCGCAGCCTAAACAGGCGATCAGGGCGAAAGAGAGACGCGGATGCCGACGCTGAATGCATTCCAGGAAAGCGTGAAGAACGGAGATCTAGCTGCGGTGCGCGCAGCACTTGTGGAAGATCCCTCGCTGCTGAACCAAAAGAACGAATCGGGTCAAACCGCTTACTTGCTGGCGTGTTACTACCGCAAGCCGGACGTGGCAGAGTATCTGTTAGGACTGAATCCGGAACTGGATCTGTTTACAGCCTGCGTCGCTGGTCACACAGCAGATGTGGTGAAATGGATGGAAACCGATCCGGCGCTGCTTGAATCGCATAGCGGCGACGGTTGGACTCCCTTACATCTTTCGGCCTTCTTCGGACACAAGGAACTGGCGGAAGCGTTGCTCGCCCAAGGAGCGCAGGTGGATTCCCGTTCCACGAATTCGATGCAGAACACACCTCTCCACGCTGCTACGGCCGGCAGGCAGGTGGAGCTGATGAAGTTGCTGCTGGAACATGGGGCCGACGCCGATGCGACGCAGGAGGGCGGTTGGACGGCCCTGCATGCGGCGGCGCAGAACGGCGACCGAGCCATGATCGAAGTACTGCTTGCGAGCAACGCGAGCATCAATGTGCGCGCCGGCAACAATCAGAGTCCGTTAGACCTGGCGCTGCTTAAAGGACATCACGAAGTAGCTGCCTTGCTGGAACAGCTTGGCGCCAAACTGAGTTAGCCGACATGGTGGAAAGTCAACTGGAAGAATTGCGCAAGGCTACCCTTGCGCGTTTCTCCTACGCGGGGTCGCTGGAGGAACTGGAAGAAGCGCGAGTCGAGGCGTTGGGGCGAAAAGGCACGCTGGCGCAGATCAGTAAAGACTTCGGCAAACTCACGCCGGAGGAGCGAGCGGCGCGCGGGAAATTGCTGAACTCCGTTAAACAGAACCTGGAGTCTGCGTATGGGGAGAAGAAGGCGCGTTTCGAACAGTCGCACCTCTCACAGCGGCTGGCGACCGAGTGGATTGATGTCACACTGCCTGCTCCGGGCGTGCGGCCGGGCAGTCTGCATCCTGTGACACAGGTGCAGTGGGAAATTGAGGACCTATTTACGTCGCTTGGCTTCGCCGTGCTAGATGGCCCGGAAGTGGAGACCGAAGAGCATAACTTCGATGCGCTGAATATCCCCCCCGCTCACCCGGCGAGGGACATGCAGGATACGTTCTGGCTCACGAGTGGACATTTGCTTCGAACGCATACATCGCCGGTGCAAGTTCGCGGTATGCGAAAGCTGGGGCCGCCATTGCGGATGATTGCGCCCGGGCGCGTTTTCCGCAACGAAGAAGTAGACGCTTCCCATGAACATACGTTCTACCAGCTGGAAGGAATGATGGTAGACCGCGATGTCTCAGTGGCGAACCTGATCTACTTCATGAAGACGCTGCTGAGTTCCATCTTTAAGCGCGACGTCACGGTGCGGCTACGGCCTGGCTATTTCCCGTTCGTCGAACCAGGCTTCGAACTCGACATTCAGTGCTTGATTTGCGGAGGACCTGGCTGCGCGGTTTGTAAACAAAGCGGCTGGGTGGAGTTGCTGCCTTGCGGTCTGGTGCATCCCAATGTTCTGCACCTTAGCGGCATTGACCCGGAAGAGTGGGGTGGATTTGCGTTCGGCTTGGGGCTGACGCGTCTGACCATGATGCGTTATGGGATCGATGATATCCGGCAGTTGCAAGGAGGCGATTTGCGCTTCCTGACGCAGTTTTAGAAGCCGGCATTCGTCGCAATCGGGCAGGGACCGAAAGGGAGTAGCGTTGAAGTTTTCCTACCAGTGGATCAAGGGAATGGTGAGCGACCTGGGCGTGGATGCGCCGGAGCTCGAACGCCTGATCACGATGAAGACCGCCGAGTGTGAAGGCGTCGAGCGCGTTGGCGAACACTTTTCCGCGGCTGTTGCGGCTCGCGTACTGACAGTGGAGCCACTGCCCAAAGGAAAGAATAAGCGAGTCACGATCGATGCGGGCGACGGCGCAATCCACACGGTCGTCTGCGGCGCTCCCAACGTGCGGCCCGGACTACTGACAGCTTGGTTGCCACCGGGTACACACCTGGGAGGCCGGGAACTTAGCAGGGCTCGCTTCGACAGCGTCGAGAGCGAAGGCATGCTGGCGAGTGCGGCGGAACTCTCCGTCGGCGACGACGACAAAGGGCTGATCGAGTTGCTCGGACTGAAGGCCGGCGATCGGCTGCCCGGGCTGCACCCGGATTGGGTGATCGAGATCGATAACAAGAGCCTGACGCACCGGCCGGACTTGTGGGGCCACTACGGTCTGGCCCGCGAGGTAGCGGCCATTGCTGGAGGCCAATTGGTCGATCCCGTGGACGCCGAGCGATTACCCAAAGGCAAAGGCGCCATTGAAGTTGAAATCGCCGACTATGAGCTATGCGCGCGCTACAGCGCTTTGGTCGTGGAGAACGTGCGAGTGGCGCCGTCGCCGCTCTGGCTGCAGTTCCGTCTGGAGTCAGTGGGAATGAATCCAATTAGCAACGTCGTGGACGTAACTAATCACGTCCTGGCGGAACTGCCTCAACCGATGCATGCTTTCGATGCCGACAAGCTCTCCGGGAACACGATATTCGTGCGGCTCGCGCGCGCTGGTGAAAAGTTGAAAGCGTTGAACGGCGAAGAATACGCTTTGACTACCAGCGATCTCGTGATCGCCGACGCGGCTGGGCCGATCGCCATTGCGGGTGTGATCGGTGGCGCCGACAGCGCCATTTCTGCGACGACCACGCGCATCGTGCTCGAAAGCGCGAACTTCCATCCGGCCAGCGTGCGCCTCACTTCCGCGCGTCATAAGCTGCGCACGGATGCCTCGATGCGCTTCGAGAAATCGCTTGATCCGGAGAACACGGTTCGCGGCTTGGCGCGTGCAGTCGAGTTGATTGCCGGCGTCTGTCCAGAGGCCCGCGCGAAAGGCGGCGTTGCCGATTCCCGCGGCGCGCTGACTGCGCCGGAACCGATCCGGATCACTGTCGATTTCATTAGCAAGAAACTCGGCAAACAGCTGGGCGAGGAGCAGATCCGGAGTATCCTTTCCGCGCTTGGCTTCGGAGTCGAGGCCGTCGGACCTAAAAGCTTGCTCGTCTCCATCCCGTCGTGGCGGGCTACCAAGGACATCTCGCTCAAGGACGACCTAGTGGAGGAGATTGGACGGATCGTCGGCTACGGGGAGATCACGCCCGCCGCGCCGCTGGTCCAGTGCATACCTCCGGCCATGAATCCGGTCCGCGGCTATCATCGAAAGGTGCGTCTGGAAATGGCCGCACAAGGGTTTACCGAGGTCTACAACTACTCGTTCGTAAACCAAACGACGGTGGCGCGCTTCGGCCTGGACACTGCCACGCACATTGCGGTGAAGTCGCCCATCGCCGCTGAGCACACTCATATGCGGCGGAGCCTGCTTCCGGGTCTCTTCCAGAACATCGTCAATAATACGCGCAACTACAGGGACTTTCGAATCTTTGAAATCGGTCGGGAAATTCATCCGCGAGTAGAGGTGCAGTCGGCTGGCGACGCAGGACTTCCCGATGAGATGACGCGCCTGGTGGCGGCACTCTACATCGCGACCGGGGACGAACAGGACTTCTTCGAGCTCAAACGGGTGTTGGAGTGCGTTTTCCCGTCCGCATCTCTCCGGGCCGTCGAGCCGAAGGGGTACGAACATCCCACCCGTGCCGCAACGGTGGAATGGCGCGGTGAGATGATTGGCCGTTTGTTCGAATTGCACCCCGCGCTCCTGGCTGCCGAGGGCCTGGACGGGCGCGCCTTCCTGTTTGACGTGGATCTCGACGCCGGCCAGTCGCTGGCTGCTACCGAGGTGAAGTACGTTCCGCTGCGCAAGTATCCGACCAGCGGATTCGACCTGTCCGTCGTTGCCGCTTTGCGCCGGCCGGTCGCTGACATTCAGCGCGACCTGGTGAATGTGGCGGGCGGGTCCTTGGCGAAGATTGACTTTGTGCGCCAATATGCCGGGCCGCCGCTGCCCGAGGGCCAGAAGAGCGTTTCGTATCGTCTGGAGGTGGGATCGTTCGATCACACGCTGGCGAGCGACGAGGTCAGCGCACTTCGAAATCAGATAATCGACGGCATGCGCGCCGTAGGCTACGAACTACGGGTTTGATTTTCCAGGAACAGCTTCCGTACATCCTGCCAGGTGCTAACGCGGCGGAAGCGCGTCTCGTGCACGTTGTGCGGAGCCGTGAACAGGATGCCTTCTCCCCGGAAGCGCTCGAAGTGGCGCACGTTGTCGTCAATCAGGTAGTCGGCGCTCACAATTGACTTGTCGCCGCAGAACACAACATGGCTAGCCGGTATGAACGAGAAGTGTCGCTGTAGCCAATTGAACTTTGGCATGAACGAAATGGGGACTTCCATCGCGGAGGTGGTAATGAACACTTCGTATTTGCCGGTCAGTTCACGCACGACATCCTGGCTATCTTCCATTACGTCGATTTCGGAGAAGAATTTCTCGGTTTGAAAATAGTCGCGGATGCGCTGGGTGTCTTCCGGTGGCGTAACTTCCATCACGCGCCGGCCGTGCAGTTCGGCCTTGGTCAGGTTTCTTCCAAAGTCAGCATTGTAGGTTTTGAGAAAGTTCCCGAGTGTGTCGGCAATCACCTCATCCATGTCGATCGCGATTCGTTGCATTAATTCCAGGCTACCTGAGGGCCCTGGATGAGCAGTCACAGACTTGTGGGCCGCAACGGTTACTCTTTGGGGAGTGCCTCCGACAGACACGATCTCGACTGCACCTTGCGGCCCAGAAACCAGCTTGCAAGAGCTGGCCTTGCTATTCCTACGTCTCGGCACGACGGCGTTTGGCGGGCCGGCGGCAATCATCGCGATGATGCACACCGAGGTGGTCGAGAAGCGGCGCTGGCTGAGTGAGCAGGAGTTCCTCGACATGCTCGGCGCGGTGAACCTGATCCCTGGTCCGAACTCCACCGAGATGGCGATCCATGTTGGGCACGCGCGGCGTGGCTGGCCCGGTCTGCTGATCAGCGGCATATGCTTTATCGTTCCGGCCGCGATCATGGTTTCCTTTATCGCGTGGGCCTATGTCACCTACCGCCAGCTGCCGCAGACCGCCGCCGTCTTCTATGGCCTAAAGCCCGTGGTGCTGGCTGTTGTGATTCAGGCCCTGATCACATTGGGCCGCAAAGCGGTGAAGACACCTTTACTGGCGATCTGCGGGCTGTTGTCAGCAGCACTCGCCCTGCGCGAGGTAAACGAACTGCTGATACTGCTGGGAGCCGGCTGCCTGTTGCTGCTGGTCGAAGCAACGAGAGAGTGGGACGTCGGCAGACTACGGTCGTTTGTGGCGATGCCCGGCCTTTGGCTCGCCGGCACTGCCGGCGTACTCGCCAAACCTTTTGGCCTTTGGCCGATGTTTCTGTTCTTCCTGAAAACGGGATCCGTGCTGTTTGGCAGCGGTTATGTGTTACTCGCGTTCCTGCGCGATGATCTGGTGTACCGCTGGCACTGGCTGACAGAAGGCCAATTGCTGGATGCCATCGCCGTGGGGCAGATCACACCCGGTCCGGTCTTCACAACGGCAACCTTCATCGGGTATTTGCTGGGCGGCGTGCCAGGCGCATTCCTGGCGACGCTCGGCATATTCCTGCCGGCGTTTGTCTTCGTCGCCATCAGCGGTCCGCTGGTGCCACGTTTGCGCAAGTCGAAACTCTGCGGCGCTTTTCTCGATGGTGTCAACGTGGCGTCGTTGGCGCTGATGTTCGCGGTGCTGACGCAGATTGCCCGGGCAGCAGTCATCGATTGGCCGACGCTAACGCTGACTGTGCTTTGCCTGGTGCTGCTCTATTGGAAACGCGTCAAGGTGCTGTGGCTGATGGTTGGAGGGTCCGTGGCGGGACTGGCGATGAGGGGGTGGGGTTGAAGATCACTCTGTCCACCTGAAACCCGCGAACTGCGCTCCTTGCTGAAACGGCCTACAGATGACCACCTTGTCCGGACCGCTTTGACAAAACGTCTTTGAGATCGCGCTTGCTATTTAGCACTGCGACCACCTGCAACGGGGCTGTTTCCGGACGGTAGACGATCACGTAATTGGGGAATCTCGTGACCGTCCAGAAGCGCACCGGCAGCGGCGTTAGGTCCTGCCGTTTGGTTCCCATCAGCGGGCGTTTGGCCAGCCGCCGACAAGTAGCGACGATTTCCATTTCCACGCGGTCGGCAGCATCCGGGCTATCCTCCGCTATGAACCACCAGATGGCATCAAGGTCTTCCGTCGCCTGCGTTGTGAACTGAAAGGGCGCATTCATCCCTGCGGCTTAAGCCGCTCGGCGCGCCGCTGCCTCAACGTTTCAACTGCCACATCCCCGTCGATCAATTCGCCGCGCTCGGCCTGCGCAAATCCCTTCTCGATATGGGCGACGACCGCCTCGCGATGTTCCAGTATCCAGTCTTCGAAATCAAGTTGTTCGCGGATGATCTCGAAGGCCTGATCGACGACCTCGCCGGGATTCCGATACGCCCCGGACCGGATGGCCAAGTCGATCACGCGCTGCTGTTCAGGCTTCAGGTCAATCGTCATTGGCGTCCTCTCTCCATCATACCGATGCACTCCGAGCCGGTTCATCAGCGCGTGGGCTCGACTGATTGCAGACCACGCCGCACAGGTAATGGTGGTGCGGGGAAGCCTCGGTATTTTAGATTCCAGTAGGCCCACGATCGCGCATCGAACACGCCTGCCGGCGCGTTATCCAGCGCTTCCCGAAACTCATTTGGCCCGATGACGCCGTCGAGGGCCCGCAAATCCTCCACGGTTCCGTAGGTCATCACGTGAGCGAGAAAATGAACTGGCTCGGAGAGCGTTTCGCGGGGCGGCTTAAACCAGACCACCCGTTCCGCGACAGCCAACAACCCCGGTGTTTCGGGCAACGGTTTCATGTCCCCATACCATCTTCGCCGAGTTTCGCGTAACGCGCGAGCACGGGTAGGTTGGTAACATCAACAGTTTCAACCGCGCGGGCCAGCCGCGTACGTACTTCCAGAGGCAATTTCGGCACGTCGTCAAAGTAGCTCAATGCCTTGAGTGTTATGAGGGGGTTGAACCTAGTTCCATACACGACGATACCCGCTGCGAGGATCGTCGGTAAATCGACACCCTCATTGAGGATCGCGTAGACATCGAGATAGTCTTTCACGTCGGCCCGCTTCTGTACAACTGCTGCCTTGGTTCCCGCCAAGTCGAGCAAGGATGCAACGCGCAAAAGCGTGTCGCGGGCCTGGTCGGGAGCGGCCACTTGCCCAAGGCCGAGCTTGCCAAAAAATGAAACCAGAACTGGCCCGCCGCGGTCAACGCGGCATGTCAGCGTTTCTGGCGCGACCTGGATCCGTTCAGACTCTCTCAGATAGGGCACTTGCTCCGCCAATCGTTCAGGGTCGAATGAGGCGTTTGAGAAGAAATCAAAGTCGACCGAGGCCCTATGCCCGAGGCGCAAGGCCAGCGCTGTACCGCCGTAAAGTGTGAAGTTGTTCGGCGTTGTCGCCAGCTCTGGCCAGAACTGGCGCTGCTGCTGCGGCAAACTGTCGAGCTTGGGGACGAACGGCATCGGCTCTTCATCTAGGGTACTTCCCCTGGATTCCAAAGCCTCACGTTTCAAACCGGTGACGGGTCTCTCTGCGATCGATCCTTATCGCGGTGGGGTGCTCACGACAGTTCCTTCGAAACGCTCACGGTCAAGGGAGTACCGAAAATCGTACGTCTCCCGCAGACCTGAGTTGTACTCTTCAATGTAATGCCAGTGAAACGGCTCGACCGGGTGTTCGAACGTGAACTTGTACATCCAGTATTGCGGCTCGGCTCCGAGTAGAAATTCGTAGCGAATGACACGGTCCTGTCTTTGGCTATATCCCAAAACCATCGTCATCGGCCCATTGCATGATTCCATGACATAGAGCGCGAACTCCAACGCCTTTCCATCGCGGTTGAGGTCCTTCAGCGCAAGGATGTGAGGTTTGTAGGGTCTTCCTCTGCGACGGCTGCGCTGCCCCGATCGTCATGCGGGCCTCCTTCAAGCCCCACCCTGCCCCGGCTGGACGCCCCCAGTTCAACTTGATAGCCCGCGGCCCTCCTGACAGCCTTTTCCACACCCAGCGATATACTCGCGGACGATGAGCCGCCGCCGTTACCTCGCCCTGGACCTGGGTGCCGAAAGCGGGCGGGCAATGCTTGCCACGCTCGCCGACCATACGATCAACCTCGAAGAACTTCACCGGTTCCCCAATACGCCGGTGCGGCTGCCCAACGGTCTGTATTGGGATACCCTGCGGCTGTTCCACGAAATCTGCGAAGGTATCCGCGCCTCCGTCAAGGCGGTAGCGCGGCTGGACGGCATGGCCATCGACACGTGGGGCGTGGACTTCGGCCTGCTGGGCGCTGACGGGGCACTGATTGAGAACCCGCGTCACTACCGCGATGCCCGAACCCACGGCGTTTCGGAGGAGGTGTTCCGTGTTGTTCCGAAGCAAGAGGTCTTTGCGCAGACGGGTACGCAGTTCATGGAGATCAACTCCCTGTACCAGCTGTACTCCATCGCCCAACGCACCCCCGAGCTGTTGCGTAATGCTTCCAAGCTCCTGTTCATGCCCGACCTGCTGAACTATTTCCTTACCGGTGTCCAGTGCTCGGAGCGAACCATCGCCAGCACCTCGCAGTTCTATAACCCGGCAACCGGGGCTTTTTCCACCGACATGCTGCGCAAGCTGGGCATTCCTGGCAGCTTCCTGGCTGAGTTGGTCGATCCCGGGACTCACCTGGGCGAGGTTTTGCCTCACATCTCCGAGCAGTGCGGCTTGCGCCACGACCCGGTCGTCTACACCACCGGCTGCCACGACACTGCTTCCGCCGTAGCCGCTGTTCCGGCTCGCGAGGGAAGCAACTGGTGCTACATCAGTTCGGGCACCTGGTCGTTGATGGGCGTGGAACTGAAGGCGCCCGTGATCAGCGCTGCGGCTCTTGCGGCGAATGTCACTAACGAAGCAGGCGTGGGCAACCGCATCCGCCTCCTGAAGAACATCGCCGGGTTGTGGGTGCTGCAGGAGTGCCGTCGGGCGTGGGCCAGGGAAGGACATGAGTATTCCTATGCCGATCTGATCGAGTTGGCTTCGAACGCCAAGCCCACGGCCACGGTTCTGGATCTGGACGAGTTCGTCGCGCCAGGGCGCCATCCGGAACGAATTCGGGAACATTGCCGGAAGACACATCAGGAGATGCCCGAGGACGCCGGTAGCACGGTGCGCGTGATTCTCTACAGCCTCGCGGTCCGCTACCGGGAAGTTCTCGAGATCCTGGAGACGCTGACCAATCGAAGGATCGACGTCATCCACATCGTTGGCGGCGGCTCAAAGAATCGACTATTGAATCAGTTGGCCGCCGATGTCACAGGATGCACGGTATTGGCCGGCCCGAGCGAAGCCACCGCTGCCGGCAATGCACTGACGCAGGCCATGGGCGCAGGCGACGTCAAGGATCTGGAAGAGGCTCGTGAAGTGGTCCGCCGGTCGTTTGAAGTGGAGGAGTTTCGACCCCGGCGATAAGAGCCCTCCAACCGGCTTGCCCTATCATCGCGTGTATGGATAAGCCGACATTTGATCCGGGTCTCACTCAGAAATACGCCGGCTCGTTACGCCGCGCGATCAACCCAAACGGCCAGTTCAATGTGAAACGGCAGGGTACGAGTTGGAGGGACATCCATCCTTACCTGTACCTCATCCATGTTTCGTGGACTGCATTCTTCGCCTGGGTGGTAGCGGCTTTCCTGGTCGTCAACACGGCATTTGCCGTGGCGTATACCTTAATCGGCGTCCAGCAGCTACATGGCGCCGAAGCGCCTACCAGAGTTGAACGCTTCATGAACGCCTTCTTTTTCAGCGCCCATACGCTCACGACAGTTGGTTACGGAAACATTTATCCAGTGGGAATCGCGGAAAACCTCGTCTCGACGAGCGAAGCCCTATTCGGCGTGATGGGGTTTGCCGTGGCGACCGGGCTGCTCGTGGGGCGCGTGTCGCGACCGTCGGCGCGGATCGGGTTCAGTGAAAAGATGCTCGTCGCCCCTTACCAGGACGGAACCAGTCTTCAATTCCGGATTGTGAACCGGCGGAGTAATTCGTTGATGGAGTTGCAGGCGCAAGTGATGTTAATGACGGTGGAGAGCGTGGGAGGCACGCTGCAGCGCAAATTCGCCCTGTTGACGCTGGAAAGACCCGGTGTCCTGTTTCTGCCGCTAACGTGGACCATCGTTCACCCGATTGACACCGTCAGCCCGTTACAGGGATTGACGGCGAGCGATTTTGAGAGACTTCAAATCGAGTTTCTGATTCTTATCAAAGGCATCGACGACACCTTCGGCCAGACTGTCCATCAGAGGTTTTCCTACCGTTACGACGAGATTGCATGGGGTGGTAAATTCGTGCCGGCCTTCGATATTAGCGAAGACGGCGACCTCGTTTTGCAGATGGATCGCGTCAGCTCACTAGAGCTGCCGGCGGAGGCGAGTGGGACCCGCTGACCGCCTGATCCGTAGGGCTACTGGCGAAATCGGCAAAAACGCTTTCCGCTTTCGCTACAATCCGTTGTAACGCTTGGCCGTGAGACTATTGAGTGGCGACCGGTCCCCATAGCCCCGATTGCGATGAATGAGAACTTAGGTATTTCCCTGGTGATCATCGACGACAACGAGAGTAGCCTCGAGCTATTGTCGTCCGCCCTGGCATCGCCCGGGCTCCATATCTACACGGCCAGTGACCCGGAAGAGGGGCTGGACCTGGTGTTCTCAAAGCATCCCCAGATTGTGTTGAGCGACCTGGTGATGCCAAAGCTGACCGGCATGGACGTGCTCGACCGCGTGGTGGAATTCGACCCCGCCATCGACGTAATCCTCATGACGGCCTATTATTCGACGGAATCGGCAGTGGAGGCCATCAAGCGCGGCGCCTGCGATTACCTGAACAAGCCCGTATCGCTGGCCGCCTTGCGCGAACGGATCACCAAGCTGCTCGATGACGCCCAGCGCCGCCAGCGTACCTTGCAATTGGAAGAAGAGCTACTCGAGAATTCGCAGTTTCAAGGGATCATCGGAAACAGCCCGCAAATGTGGGAGTTGTTCTCTCGCATCCGGCGCGTCGCCCGGCACTACCGCACGGTGCTGATCTCCGGCGCAACAGGCACCGGAAAGGACTTGGTCGCGCGGGCTCTGCACCAACTCAGCCCGGTCGAGCGTGGCAACTTTGTGGTGCTGAACTGCTCGGCGGTGGTCGAGACGCTGTTTGAAAGCGAACTCTTTGGCCACGTGCGTGGTTCATTCACTGGGGCCAATCAAGACAAGATGGGCTTATTTGAGTATGCAAACGGCGGCACGCTCTTCTTGGATGAGATCGGTGACATGCCGCTTGCGACCCAGGCTAAACTCTTGCGGGCCCTGCAGAACCACGAAATTCTACGCGTCGGGTCATTGACGCCGAGACGGGTGGACGCGCGGGTGATCGCGGCCACCAATCAGAATCTCCGGCAAGCCATCATTGACAAGCGGTTTCGTGAGGATCTGTTCTACCGGCTGTCGATGGTGGAAATCCGTATGCCGGCGCTCACCGAACATAAGGAAGACCTGGCGCTGCTCGAGCGCTATTTCGTTAGCAGGTTTTCGCGCGAGTTTCGTAAGCCGATCCGTGGCTTAACGCAGCGCGCCCGCCTCCTGCTGGCTCGGCACAGTTGGCCCGGCAATGTCCGAGAGCTGGAGAACGCTATCGGCCACGGCTGCATGATGACGCTTAGCGACACAATTGACGTGGCGGATCTCCCCGAGTACCTGCACGGACTGCAGCCCCCTGCCGCTGATTCCAGTGTTACGCCGGAGAAGTTGGAAGCTGATTCGCTGGAGTCACACGAGCGCCGCCTGATTCAGGAAGCACTGGAAAAGGCGGGCGGCAATCAGTCACAAGCGGCCCGGCTCTTGCGAATTGGCCGCGACGCACTGCGCTACAAGATGAAGAAGTATCAGATGCTCACGTCTTGAGCGTCGCGCGACCTCGGACCCGCTCTGCCGTTTCGCAGTGGACTCGAAATAGTTTCTCGCCCAGAGCAGGCCAGTCGTAATGGCTCGCGACCAGTGCCCGGCCACTGTCCCCCAGTGACCGCGCCAGGTCTGGCGAGGCTGCCAGTCGGGTAATTGCGGCCACGAAATCGTCGGGCGACTCGGCAATGAGAATGTCTTTCTCATCCGTCACGTCGATCCCCTCCGCGCCCAGTGCCGTGGAAACCACGGGGACGCCGGCTGCCATGGCCTCCAGGATCTTGAGCCGTGTCCCACTACCGATTCTCAGTGGTACAACCACCGCCAGCGCCTTGTAGTAGAAAGCGCGCACATCGTCCACCGTGCCGGTAACGCGGATGCCGGGGTCGGCGGCAAGTGCCTTCACGGCGTCGCTCGGATTGCGGCCGACGACCAGGAACTGTGAGCCAGGCAGCCGGTTTCGGATCATTGGCCAGACTTCGCGACCGAATTGCAGCGCCGCGTGAATGTTCGCGTGGTAATCCATCGAGCCGACGAACAGCACGTTGCCGCCTACCGGCTCGGGTCCTCCGGCTCTGGTCCATGCCGCATCGATCTGATCGCTCGCGTGGGCGGCCACGTCTACGCCGTTTCCAATCACGTGAATGACGGCTCCGGGCACCCTTTGGCCCAGCGTCGCCTTTTCGCGTTGGCTAGCCATGGTGTGCGCATCCGAGCGGCGCAGAAGGATCGTCTCCATCTCTTCGATCAGGCGCGCGGTCCGGCGCGCGTACAGCTTCTTTAGTGGGTTCGCCGCGTCGCTATAGCGCCACATGATCTCCGATTCGATGTTGTGCCAATCGGCAATGATGGCGGTCCCAGGGCTCTCCTGCCGAATGACATCCACGTAGGGCAGCAAATGGACGCCTTCAATCTGTGCTGAGTCGAACTTGCGATTTCGCAGCAACTGGACCAACGCAGCGCGTGCGGGGCTGCTCTGGTTATTGAGTAGCGTGACCGGGACTGGACCGGCGAATCCGCGAACGAGGTTCGGCAACGAAAACGAGGCGTTCTTTTCGACCAACTGGAACCCGGCGAAACCGGCATCAACCGGCGGATCGACCGGCGGAGGGTCTTTTGGATTTCTCAAGCCCAGGTAAACGACTTCGCCTCGGCGGGCAAGTTGACTGGCTAAGTGGAAATCGCGTAAGCGCGCCCCTGTATTGAGCGGCCAACATTCGCGCGACGAGAAATAGAGAATCCGCAAGGCGTTGGTCTTCTCCCGTATTCTGACATCATCACAAGGGCTCGTAGTTTTTGGCACCGCCAAAATGGGTTGAATTGTGATGCCTATGGGATTATGGAGACTGGAGTCGTGGATCGGCTCAAGTTGCTCTTCTCTTGACACATGTGCGGAATCGCTGGTTACCTGGGGCCGGAGTCGCCTGAGCATGTCGCCTCCGTTCTATCGGCGATGCTCTCTAAGTTGCGTCGTCGTGGCCCTGATGGCGAGGGTACGGATCATTGGAACGTAAACCGATTCCAGGTTGGCCTGGCACACCGGCGCCTGGCGATCATCGACCTCAGTGAGGCTGGCCATCAGCCAATGGTTTCCGACGACCGGCAGGTCGGCGTCGTCTTCAACGGCTGCATTTTTAACTTCCTCGACCTGCGCAAAGATCTAGAAAGCGCAGGCTACAGATTCCGCTCACAGTGCGATACGGAGGTTCTGGTCCACGGCTACCGGGCCTGGGGCGCGGCCGAGCTTGCTCGCCGTTCACAGGGCATGTTCGCCTTCGCTGTCTGGGACAACCAGCGCCAATCGCTGACGCTCGTGCGCGACCGGCTGGGAGTCAAACCGCTCTACTTCACAGCGAACACTGCCGCCGACCGTATCGCATTCGCCTCAACCGCGGGTGCCCTTCGGGAAGCGGGGCTGGCCGGACCGATTGATGCGAAGGCCGTCGCGGAGTTTCTTGAATTTGGCTATGTGACCGACGCCCGCTCTGTCTATGAGGGCGTTGGCAAAGTTCAGCCCGGCACCGTGGTGACGTGGTTTCGGGGAGAACTCAAGACGCAGACTTATTGGGAAGCGCCACCTGCCGGGGCGGTCGCGAAGGTCAGCTTCGACGATGCGGTGCAGCAGACCGAGGCGCTCCTGCTCGACGCTGTGAAGGCGCGACTGATCGCCGACGTGCCGATCGGCTCGCTTTTGAGCGGCGGCATTGATTCCGCATTAGTCTGCTGGGCCGTAAGCAAGTTGAACGCCAACATCAGGGCTTTCACGGTCAGCACGCCCGGCGATGCTGGAGATGAGGCGCGAGCGGCAATCGAAACAGCGCGAATACTGGGCGCCAGCCACGAGGTGGTGGAACTGCCACCCCAGGGGCAACTCAAACTCGACGAACTGGTCGACGCCTACAGCGAGCCGTTCGCGTGCCCGTCAGCGCTCGGCATGTTGCGCGTTTCGCGGGCCGTGCGGCAGTATGCAACGGTGCTGTTGACCGGAGACGGAGGGGATGATTTTTTCCTTGGCTACCCTTATCACAAGCACATGGTTTCCGCGCAGCGCCTGGCGGGGATGCTGCCCGGGTTTGCGCCGGCGTTGTGGCGGTCTGGATTGCGGCCGCTGGTGAATGGATTCGGGCCTTTGCGGCGCGCCAAACATCTGATCGACTACGCCACAGGTGGGCTCGGCGCGGTGACGCGGGTTCGGGATGGGCTGCCGTTCTACGCAGAGCACGGCCTTCTTGGGCCTCGGCTTCAGGCCGCGACCGTGGCTCAGCGCGAGATCGAGCTCTCTTTTGCATCAGCTCACCAGGTGCTCGACGACCTGGTTCGTTACGACCTGCGCACGGTGTTTGCCGGTGAGTACTTGCCGAAGGTGGATGGCACGACGATGTACTGCGGGCTGGAAGCCCGTTCGCCTTTTCTCGATTACCGGCTGGCGGAGCTGGCACTGAAGCTGCCGACTGGCGTGCGATTACACAAAGGTCAGCTGAAAGCCGTGCTGCGAGAACTGGCGCGGCGCAAGATGGGCAACGCGGTCGCCGAGCGCGAAAAGCGCGGATTCACCGTCCCCGTCGAGAGGTGGCTTGCGCAGCACGGGGAGCGGGAACTAAGGTCGCTCGACAGCGGGGCCGCGATATGCCGGCAGGGATGGATTGAGCCGGCTGCGCTGATGGCGAGCGTGGAGAGCGCGTTGGCCGGCCACGCCGTGCCCCGGCAACTGTGGCACCTGCTGGTGCTCAATGCCTGGCTCGAGAAGAACGCCTAACAGTGCCCGGAGACCCTCTTCGCATCGCCGCATTGATGGAAGCCGCCACTGTCACGGGGCCGGCTAAGAACCTGATCCGGTTCGCCCGCGAAAACCGGCACCGCGTAGACATTCACATTTTCACGTTCGTGCGGGTAAGTCAGTCTCCGTCAGCCGTCACGAATCCTTTCATCGACGCTGCCCGAACGGCGGACGTCCAGGTTCATGTCATTCAGGAGAAACGCCGGTTCGACCTGGGAGTGCTCGCGCAACTCAAACAACTTTTCGCCATGTACCAGCCGGACGTCGTACAGACACATTCGGTGAAATCGCACTTTCTTCTCGCGATGCTCGGCCACCCACGCCCCTGGGTCGCATTCCATCACGGCTATACCGCTGAGAACTTCAAGATGCGGGTTTACAATGCGCTGGATCGCTATAGTCTGCGCAGGAGCGATCGCATGGTGACGGTGTGCGAAGCCTTCGTCCCGCAGTTGGAACGTTGCGGCGTCCCACGCGGCCGCGCGGATATCTTGCACAATTCCATCGACCCGGCTTGGAGCCCATCGCCGGATGAGATTCAAGAGCTGCGCACGGCGCTGAACATGGCTCCTGGTGTCGTAAGAAT
>JBAUOG010001080.1:0-4358 GCA_049579625.1 Bryobacteraceae bacterium | reverse complement strand
GGCGCAAGGCAGTGACTAAGAGCGTCTGCGAAGCCGATCCAGTCGGAGGCGGCCCAAAAAATCGAGATTCGCCAGGAAGTACCGGAGAGGAAGTGAAAGATGAGTTCCTCCTGACTGGGACTGGCTTCCATTTTTGAACTTTGAAAGAGGGATGTGGGAACCGAAACAGCGATACCGGCATACCGTTCCCAACGGTTCCGGTATTCATCCTTAAGCCAAAGAAGGCGGTTTCCCGATGTCAGCGCGACCAGGTGACCTGGCCGCCAACTGACTCTTCGCAAGCCAAGAAATCTCTTCTGAACCTTAATGGGAGGAGTGAAGCATTGCAACAGAACGGCTTCGTTGCGGTCGAGCTCGTGAAGCAGGAGATTTCGGAACTTGATGTCCAGTTCCGCGCCGAACATCTTCGAAGATGCTGTGCCCTTTGGCGATGGTTCCCCAAGCCATCTGACCCTGAGAGCGGCCATAAACTTGTCCACCACCCAACCGGTCCGAGTATTGTAGTCAACCCGCTCCGTTGAACGCCGTGTAGTGAACTGAATCCATCCGATTAGCAGAATGCCAGCTGTTTCCAGCTGTACCAATTCATCGAGGTTCAGATCCACCGTGCGCAGGCCGGAGGCAGGATGGGGAACGATGGACAACCAACGGTTGCTAAGAAGAAGGAGACGAGCGGGGTAACGGGGCGGCCGGGTGAACCAGTGCGCGTCGTCCTGAGGAAGGAAAATACCGGTTTCGAATGTGCGGCCTTCAACGGAGGTTTGGAAGTCGCGCGGGATATCCGCTGGAGTGTTCACAGGAAAGACAAAGACATACGCGCGAGAATCCGTAAAGGCTCCTTTACGCCGTCAGTTGCGACTCGGCTTGATCAGCAGTTTCCGAGATGCCGAGTTTCTGCTTCAGGAGAACAATGTCTTCCAACGCGATCTGTTTGTCCGGCCGTGCTGTGGCCGTCGAAACGGTGAGACGCTGCAATTGAGCCCGATAGACATCCGCACTGCCGCTAAACTCCCGTTCAAGATTGCCGAGGGTGTCGCGGAACCACAATTCAAGCGCACGCGCGTAGGAGACGAAGAACCGGGCGAGAAACACACCGCACTCCGATTTGATCCGCCTCCTTACGGACCGGCGCCCAAGACCAGCGGAAATCGACAGCACCAGCGGCCGCCGCAACTCAACGGAACAGCCCGCAAAATCAGGAACAGGCATGTCCTTCACAAAACTCTCGAAAGAAAAGTGCTCGTTCGGTTCTCCAGTGGCCGTGGCATGCGCCGCCGTGTTGAGGGCGTCTGAAAGCCTTCGTGCCGCGCCTCGAATCAGGCCGGCCAGTTCTTCCACTTCATTTTGCGCGATGGAATTCACCGACTTCTGGAGCCAATCCTGGTTCAAGCGCGCGGCAGTGTTGGTTTGCCAGATCGAAATCGCGTTGCCGGCCAGAACCTCAATCGCATCATTTGACGCGCTTCGAATCTGCCCGGTGATCCGGTAACATTCGCCGCTGGTACGTTCGACGACCCCGGCAGCCTCGCGCAATTGTGTTTCCACATTTCGCAAATCATCTCCGGGTGACGCGGGCTGATCAGCATGCAGCGCTTTGACGGACACCTCCAGCGCATGAAGGATCCGTTGAGCCAGAGCGTTAGCTTTGCGCTCATTTGACTCGCCGGCCAGGCGCTGGGCATCTGCGATGCGTGGCGAGATTTGCTGAGCAACCCATTTCTTCAGCAGGTGGCCCCATTGCGAACGGCTGCTCAGTGGTGCGACATCGATCGGGGCCCCAAGCTGCTGAAGGATTTGGGTTCGCGAATACTCAACGAGTTTCTCCAGGTCCTCTGATGCCACCAAATCCGCTTTGCTAAGGACCAATAGCGAAGGCACGGAGGCGGCACGGAGCGCATCCAACGTGGCCACGTCGTCGGAGTTCAGATTGGAGGAAGCGTCCAAAAGGACCACGCCCAGATCGCAGCGCGGCAGATAAGCCATGGTCTCGGTGGCGCCTTCGAGCGCGAGCGATCCAATCCCGGGAGTATCGACCAGAACAACCTCCTGGGGAAGAATTGCGAGCGGGACCTCAGCGATAAGCCGTACGACCCGTTTATCGTTCCCTGGATTTCGCGCTTCGGTCACAAAATCCGCCAGCCGGTCGATCTCATAACGGGCAAGCCGGCCGTCGGCCGTCCAGATCAGCAGGTCCGGTTCGGGTCGATTCCGAATTCGCGTAGGAATGGCAGTTACCGGCGTCACGCCCGTTGGAAGAAGGTCGGTTCCCATGATGCGGTTCAACAGCGAGGATTTGCCGGAACTGACGCGTCCGAAGAACGCAATCTCATAGGTTGGCGTTTCGACCTTCTCCACGAGCCGGGACAGCGGCGCCCGAAACTCGACGAATCCATGCCGGTCGATGATGGCTGCCAGGTCCGTCAGAAGTTCGGCCATCGTTCCTTTGTCTGACAACCGGGTAAGGCGAGCGTTTAGATCTGCCTCGGAACCCAGAATCAGGTAGGAATCCATTTGCCTGACAATGCCCTTCATTTCTTGCAAGCCACCGGTGAGGCGGCTCACTAAGTTTTCCGGCACTTCTCCGTAGCCCGCCAGCCGCTCCGGCGAAAGCCCTTCGATCGCGACTTCAATGAACTGCAGGGTGACTCGAGCAGAGTGCGTGGAGTCGAACTTAGCCTCCGGCAAAGGGACTTCGAGACTCTTCAGAACCTGTGTGATCTGCTGCCTCAGGCGCTTGGTGTAGTCCCGCATAGTCCGGACTTGAACGGGAGACAGGGGATTCCTGTACTTCGGGAATGCGCTTGAAGACGAGGTGGCAAGGATTTCGTCGATATCGACGAGTAGCTTATCCATATAGCTGACGCCCGCCAGGATGCGTGATCTCTGGGATTCGTTAAACCGATCTGGCATCATCGTCCTCTAACCGGCCGGCGGTTTGTGGGGGCTGGGCAGTTCATTGGATTAACCCGGTAAGGGAGTCCATCACGAGGGCTCCAAACCGAATGTGATCACTCTCAGCCCGATAAGCGGGATCTGCGGCGCGTATGCACATCTCAACGATCCGGCCGGGGTTTCCGCGGGCTGCGCGTGCGACCCGCGGCGCAAAATCAGCTGAAACGGAGACCCCCGACAAGAACGCCAAAATGGAACTCTCGATCAAAGCGCTTGCGTCCCGTCTGCCCAAGTTCTGCAAGGCCACGGTCGATTGCTGGTTCCAGAACATGCGTCTCAGCGCGCCCGTGGCATAGGCAGGATTCGCGGCGCCGATGATCGTATTCCCTCTGGTCGCGACGACTCGCTCCAGGAATCGATAGAAGGGAGGAGTGGCTTCCGCTATATCATCCAAAAGAATGACGCGCGGCCTCAATTCGAATGCTTGCCACAGTGCCCCTCGAAGGGCGATGCTCGATGTGCCGGCGCAGTCGAGACCGAGTTGGCCCGCGAGGGTTAACAAAAATGCGTGGAGTGGCTGTTGGAACCGAATGTAGGCTACGCTGGCACCCTCCGCGGATAACTTCCGAGCCACTTCGAGAAGCAGACGCGTTTTTCCGAGTCCCGAGGGGCCATAGATTAGCGCGGGTGACTTCGTAGCCGCCAGGTTGAGGAGCTTGATCATCTCCCGGTCGCGCCCCACGAGCGGCAGCTCCGATAGTGCTCTTAAGCGATGGGCGGCCAACTCACTGGCTATACGCGTTGGCATCGGCACTACCTTCCAGCTCCTGAATACACTGGGCTTGCCTTATGGCAGAGCAGCACGGGCACCGTTCGATACGACAGTCACTTGAACGTCCGTCAGGGCGATGACCCCGCTATTCATCATGCCCTCGAGTACGGGCAGAATCTGCTGCGCCTTCTCAGGACTCTCCACGATGGTGATAACAATTGGTTGATCACTTCGAAACAAGTGGTGGTGGTGCAGCTCCGCAGTTTCGCCGAACCCTTCCAGTGCGCGGAAAACAGTTACTCCCGCTACCTTCAATTCCCGGCAGCGATCCACAATTGCCACATAGAGCGGCTTACCGCCGAACTGATCATGCTCATTTACATAAAGGCGCAACAGCTTACCCGGTTGACCGTTCACTGGATGTCAATCCTCCTGCAGTGGGTAATTCATGCACGATATGGTGCAGCTCAACGTCTGAAGTCACAATGATTCCGTCCTGCATCATCTCCGCAACCACTCGAACCAGATCGCTGATCTTCTCCGGCTTTTCGACCACGGAAATCATGATGGGCAGATCGTGCGACAGGTGGAAGCGTCCGCCCTTATGGGTGTGACCCTTCGCTCCGTAGCCGAGAATGCCTCGATAGACGGTAGCGCCCGAGAAATCCATCATGCGCAGCTTCTTGACGATGGC
>JBAUOG010001079.1:0-6276 GCA_049579625.1 Bryobacteraceae bacterium | reverse complement strand
CTCGATCGCCTCTCCAACCGATTGACGAAGATCCTCTCCGAGACCCGCAAACTCAACCCCGCAGGATAATCGGCAGAGATTGGCCGTATAAGCCGACTATCCGTCAACTTGAATCGGCCTAGATGGGAGACGAGAAGCGCGTTTGCCAGGACCTGAGGTCGTTCCTGGGATCGGTACTGTTGCCATACGGCTATATTTAGTGGAACGCCAGAGTGCCATCGGACCAATAGGGCACTTCGATTGGCACGGTCCGCAGCGGCGGCAGCTCTTTGTTCAGTGGACTATCTGGTTTGTCAGGGTCCGGGAACCAGATAGATGTCGAAGAAATGGGTGAGTTCGGATCATCGGCGTTCAATTCAGCAGGATCTTTCATGGGCAAGAAGAACATCACGTGGCATAAATTGTGTGAATTGCCCAAATGGGTAAGGTATGCATCCTTGGACATCATATAGCTCATTGCCCCCGGCTCCACCGGCGGAATCTCCTTCTTCGCATACGCCTCTTGAATGCCCGCGATGCGCTCTTTTACGGAGGTCACTCCAGCGAGCGTCATTTCCGTCAGCTTACGAAAAATCGGCAGGATCGACCGCACAGCCGCTGGATTGAGGCAAATCGCCCCTCTCTGCTTCGGACTCCAGACGTCATAAAAGTCAATGCTGGCCGTCCATGACGGCCCCGCCATGCACACAAAACCGTTTGTACCTTTGACCGCTGTTTCCCAGCCTTTGGGCGTCAGCACCAAAACAGACGCATCCTTTGAAATGCCCTCTGGAGCAGCGCTTCGCGCCAGCGCGATTGCCGCATTCCGGTCCATTAAATACTGCGAAAGTGGCAGCATCTTCGGATAGGGCCTCTCTGCCTCCTGTGCCCGCGTGCTCACAGTCATGCTCAGCGAACTCACGAGCGCAAGCGCTCCCATTGCAACTCTGGCTGCAATCTTTTCGATCTTTGCAAATCGCATCATGCTCCTTTTCGTTTCCTTCCTGCCGAAGATGTGTCCGCAACTGCTCAAGGCTCGATGCTTAGCTTGCTTGGCGAGGACTATTGCCCTGTAGGTTTCCACCGCCCCCGAGCACTCCCCAGGAGCCCGGGCTTAAGATATTGAAGGCCGGATCGCTTGGCTGCGGACTCTACTGCTGCTGAGACGCAATGCAACCGAAGGTCCAAACTCAAACCCTTTCATTTGCAGTGGCTTAGGGCGGCGTTGATCTGCCGAAATTATGGGTTTCTGGATCAGCCCCGGGAAGTGTGCGTCCAGCGAAGGCTGGCATGAACAGTGGGTGAAAGTCCCACCGGGGTAAGAGTTCAAAGCCCCGTAGCTTGAATAGCAGGAAGGAAGGATGAGCAGCCGACAAGGCTGAGAATCTAGCAGGGTGAAAGTCCTTGTGCCGTCAATTACCTGTATTCGGACGGTTAGCATATCAGGCAGCTGCGACCTCACATCGAGCACGCCGCCGAGGTCTAAATCATGTTCAAGCACATCTCCGTGAGCAAGGGAAACCCGGTCCCCGGTTCCCACCGTCTCCCCGAGGCGAATGTAGTGGCGCTCGCGGCGAAGGATGGGAACGGCAAGTTGTGGATAGCGCTCACCAATCTCGATCGGAGGCAGCCAGCGAAAATTGAGGCAAGCGTGGCCGGCCCGAATCGTGACTCGATCAGATTAGTCCCGATCTGGGACAGCTGGCCGACAAGCTTATGAGAGAGCAGGTAAGCGGAGAACAGCCTCAGGGCTGAGACAGGAAACTCAGCTTGAATAATAGCCCTCCGATCAAACGCTGGCTTCGGGCGTATGAAGCCGGCGCCCGACTGGCTCTGAGAGCCTTGGAACGAGGCGCTTCTCCAATATTACGGCCGTTTTGTGAGGCCCATCACGTCGCGCCTGGCAAGGATGATCACGTCAAACAAATAGAAGTGAACCGAGGCGACCGAAGATCCATAGTTTCTGCGCCCATCTACCTATGCGACCGTTTCGACGACGCCGGTGCTCAAGTCATAGTAGCCGCCGACAACCAATAGCTTCTTGTCAGCTACTGCTTGACTCAAGATGGGACTGGCATTCTTCAGTCGTTCCACGTTCAGCCGCACATTCGCCTTGGTTGCGTTCACTAGCCAAATCGCCCGGGTCCGACCTTGCAGCATTCACTGCTGGCGTCAAGCTGACGACCAGCGACGGCAAATGTCCAGGCAGCGTGGTTCTGTTGTCGAGCGACTTAATCGTCGAACTCACGGCGCCATAAGTAGGAGACGAGCCATGTCCCATAAACCCCACACCCCTTTTCGCGGCCTTTCCTTCTCTTGACCATTGCTGTTCTTTCGGCAATGGCACAGACGGCCGAGCCATCAGACGCCCAACAACAGAAAGTCCTGCAGATGGCCACAGCCATTCGCAAAGCGATTGTGACGCGTGCTCGCGATGTTGTACCTTATTCACATTGGCGTTCGCGGTGAGGCGGTCGGGCCGCTGTTGTGGCCCGGAGCTATCGTCCACGCGATCCGGATCGTCCTCCTGGAAGGCTAATGGTTGAAACAACGAAAGAGCGTGGCCACATAAGTAACAACAGGACCGAACCCGAGGAGTTGTTCCGAATGAATGAGGTTTCTGTTGAGCCCGCCTCGGACCATCAAAACACGCCCTTGCACCCGGGATCACGGGATTCTCGCTTTACAACCTTGAAGCGCTGGCTGCGCGAGCCGCTACTGCACTTCCTGTTAATAGGGATCGCGGTGTTCGCTGTCGACGCCTACATGAATCGTGGCCGCGGCGGCTTCGAGTCGTCCAAGCAAATCGCGCTTAGCCTTGACGACCTTCGGTTGATGGAGACCTACTTCGAGTCGCAGTGGCATCGTCAGCCAACACCCGCCGAGTTTCAGGCCATGGTGGAAGACAAAGTTAAGGAAGAGGTGCTCTACCGCGAGGGCCTCGCCATGGGTCTCGATAAGGACGACACCATCGTGAAGCGCCGCATGGCGCAGAAGATGCAGTTCCTGGCCGAGGATGTGGCCGCTGCTCACGAACCATCCATGGCGGAACTGAAGGCGTGGTTCGAAAAGAACAAGGATAAGTTCGCGCTGTCCAGCCGCTACAACTTCCGCCATCTCTACTTTTCTCCGGACAAGCGTGGCAGGAATGCTCAGCAAGACGCCGGTAAGACATTGACCCAAATCGCCCGTCAGCCGGAAGACTCCAAGCTCGCCGTTTCCCTCGGTGATTCCTTTATGTTTCAGGACTACTACAGTGACCGGGCGCCCAGCGCCATCGCGAAGGAATTCGGACCGCAATTCGCAGTGGCCCTTGAGAAGGTGAAGCCTGGCTCCTGGCAGGGTCCCATTGAGTCCGGCTACGGATGGCACCTGGTGTTTGTCGATACAGTTATCCCAGGGCACACCCCGGCGCTTGAAGAAATTGAATCCGACGTGAAGACCGCGTGGCTGGGCGAACAAAAAGCCACGGCGTGGCAAAAAGCCTATGCGGAGATGCGAGCCAAATACGTGCTGCTGCTGCCCGGGCCGTCTGACAAGGAATCCGCGCAAGCCCCGGTTCCTCCGCCGAAGAAGGACATCCCTGCTCCATCCGGTGAGGGGCCCCTGTGAGTGGTCTGCAGTCGCGCCTGGCTTGGAGTGTCGTCGCATTGCTGCTTGCCGCATCGATTGCCTCGGCTCATGAGGCGCGTCCCGCCTATCTGGAAATCAAAGAAACCACGCCTGGACAATTCAGTGTCCTGTGGCGGACGCCCGTGCTCGCGGGTATGCGTCTTCCCATCGTTCTCAAGCTTCCTGGTGATGTAAGGAATTTGCGGGAGCCGAGTGTACAGGAACTGGCCGATTCCTTCCTCGAACGCCGTTGGATTGATGCCGGGCCAAACGGACTGGCTGGCAAGCGCATCCAGTTCCCCGGACTGCAGGCGACCATCACCGACGTTCTGGTTCGCGTGGAGATGCTCGACGGCAGGAAGTCGACTGCGATCATACACCCGTCACAGCCCTGGGTGGAGATTGCCGCCTCGCAGACTTGGATGGAGGTGACCGGCACGTACGTCGTGCAGGGAATCCGTCACATCCTCTTCGGCGCTGACCATATGCTCTTCGTGCTGGGCCTCTTGCTGATCGTGAAAGATCGCTGGATGCTGCTGAAGACGGTGACCGCCTTTACGGTGGCGCATAGCATCACTCTGGCCATCGCGACGCTCGGCTATGCGGAAGTACCGGCGCTGCCGCTGAATGCTGCAATCGCTTTGAGCATTCTGTTCCTTGGGCCGGAGATTGTTCGTTCCTGGCGGGGCGAGACCAGCTTCACCATTCGTCACCCCTGGGTGGTCGCGTTTGCATTTGGGCTCCTCCATGGCTTTGGCTTCGCCAGCGCACTAACCAGCGCCGGCCTGCCAAGGCAGGACTTGCCACTGGCGCTCGTCAGCTTCAATGTCGGCGTGGAACTGGGGCAACTCGGCTTCATCGCGTTGATCGTTGCGCTGGAGCGCGCTTTTCACATTCTGGAAGTCCGCTGGCCCCGGTGGGCGCAAGCGCTTCCCGGCTACACAGTCGGCTCGCTAGGCGCGTTCTGGACAGTGCAGCGCCTCGCTTTGCTCTTCGAGGGCGCACGATGAGGTTCCCTCGGCCGCGCCTCATCGCACAACCAGCCGCTTTGGTGTGTGCGCTTCTTCTCGCCTCCCATTTGGCTCAGGCTCATATCCAAAAGGGCGAGGCGGCCGGATTTCTGAGCGGCGTTCGCCACCCCATCTCCGGACTCGATCACGTCTTGGCGATGATCGCGGTCGGTCTGTGGGGAGCACAACTCGGCGCACCCGCCATCTGGGTTTTGCCGGTTGCCTTCCCCATGGTGATGGCTTTCGGAGGCATGCTCGGATTGATGGGAGTGCCGCTGCCGGGAATTGAGTACGCTATCGCTGCATCGGCCATTCTGCTCGGAGCAGCGGTGTTGTTGGACCTTCGCCCGCCGCTCGCCGCAGCCGCGGCGCTGGTGGGATTCTTCGCCATCTTTCACGGCCACGCACACGGCACTGAATTGCCGCCCGGCCAAAGCGGACTGCTCTACAGCATGGGCTTCGTCATCGCGACCGGTTGCCTGCACGCGGTGGGGATTAGTATCGGCACAGTTCATCGCTGGCAATGGGGGCAGACGTTCGTGCGGGCCGCCGGCGGCGTCGTAGCCGTAGCAGGCGTCTACTTCTTATGGAAGGCATTCGCGTGAGCCTCGCTGGAAGGATCAAACAGAAGCTGCTGTCGCTCGCCGGGATCCCGCTGGCCATCGCACTTTTACCGTTGTCCGCTGAGGCGCACCTCAATTCCACCGGGATGGGGCCAGTCTATGACGGGCTCGTGCATTTCCTGCTGAGCCCCGAGGACCTAGTGCCCGTGATCGGTTTGGCTCTACTCGCTGGGCTGCGGGGAACGGCGTACGGCCGACGGGCTCTCTTCGTACTTCCGGCTGCCTGGCTGTTGGGCGGCCTCGTCGGTCTCGCGACAGCCACCGGCGTCACTCCAATACTCACCACCGTCTCGTTCTTGCTGTTCGGGGGCCTGGTGGCTGCGGACGCCAAACTCTCGCTTCGGGCAATGACCGCCCTTGCCGCTCTGCTCGGGCTCGTCCACGGTTACCTCAATGGAGCAGCCATGGGCCAGCCGGGCGTCGGCGCCGTCGCGCTGCTTGGGCTAGTATTCGCAGTATTCGTCCTGGTTGCACTGATGGCCTCGTTCGTGGTCTCTCTCCGCTGGCCTTGGACCCGCATCGCGGTTCGAGTGGCCGGGAGCTGGATCGTCGCCAGCGGATTGCTTATGTTGGGCTGGTCCGTCCGAAAAGCCTGAGAGTCGGCTGCGGTGAGCAACAACCGATAGATGAAGCAGGCGGCCGCAGAAGTACTAAAGAAAACGCCTACTTCCGGCCGAAAACAATAGGCGTGAGATCAGCACTAAAGGTGCACACTGGCCCTTGCTTTCCGGGAACGATCTGCTCCTGGAAGCGCCGGTGACTCTGAACCGCGAATTCGTCCTGTTGCTCACGGCTGATCTTGTACTTGGTCGCCAGGTTCTCAACCGTGAGACCCATATGAACGTTCTCGATAGGATCGGTTAGGGCCGCGTTCAGCGCGTCAACCACCGCACCATCACTCATCCGTTGGCCCCACCGCATGCTGGGCAGCCAGTAAAGCGACCGGTCATGCATTCGGCACCCCCCGCCACCGCAGCCTGGGCGTCCCCAGCTTGATCATTTGCGGCGGAGACGATGGCTTGCAAACCGCTTCCGCACAGTCGGTTCAGCGT
>JBAUOG010001078.1:0-10645 GCA_049579625.1 Bryobacteraceae bacterium | reverse complement strand
GGACGGGTCGGTATATAAACAGTCGTGGGCGTCACCGGGGCGACGCTATCTTCTTCGGCGGACGCGCCCGCTGGAGAGTCGAGGAACAGGTCGAGCTCCTGGAAGGCAATCCGCGTGTGTGCCGACAGCGACGACTCCAGTTCCTCCCAACGGGCAAAGTTCTTCTCCGGTTCGATGGGCGCTGGACGGTCGGGCGCATCCAGGCGTTTCCAAAGGCGCTCGGCTGCTGAAACAATGGCTGCCGGCTCGTCCAGCACAATGAGCGCGTCGGAATGCAGCGTAAGAATGGTCTCTCTCCGCGGCCGGACCAGTGGAACCAGGTATTCCCAGCCAGGAAATACATCGCCCGGCATAGCCAGCGCCATGTCCATCTCGGCCGAGTCTTCGGCGGCTTCGGCAAGTTGCCGCAGCAACTCCCGCGACTTTGGATACTCCACCAGAGGCAGTAGGTGAGCGGCGTTAACCTTCAGAATCGATCGCTGCGTTTCCACATCGAAGCGCCGGATCGATTCCACTTCGTCGCCGTAGAATTCGATGCGCACGGGCTTCGACGCTTCCGCCGGAAAAACGTCCAGGATCCCGCCGCGCAGCGAATACTCACCCACCATCTCGACCGGTTCGCGATTCTTGTAGCCAATGGTTTCCAAGTGCTGGATCAGATCCTGCAACGGAATCTCTTCGCCAACCCGGAGGTTCAGGGCCAGCTGGCGGTAGAAGTCCGCGGTTTCCGTACGCAGTAGCGCCGAGGCAATCGGCGTGATCGTGATCGGCACCCGCTGCGTCGCCATGCGCCAGAGACCAATCGCCCTGCGTTCGGCAATCTCGCTGTGAGGAGAGAGACGCTGATGAGGAAGTACGTCCAGCGCGGGGATCAGCTGCGGCGAAGGAAGATCCCGACTGTCGATCAGAAGATGAAAGAACGTCTCCACCGATTCGATCAGGGACTCCGCCTGCTTGTTGCCATCGACAATGACCAGGAGGGGCTTTTCGGTAGCTTGGTACAGCAGCGCCAGGTACAGCGCTTTTGCGGTTGGGACCAATCCGGAAACGGAGAACGGGCCGGGTTCACCGCGCGTGAGCCTGCGCAATAAATCCTGAAACGCCGGCTGCCGACTCGCGGATTGAAAAAGGTCGCGGATTGCTGGATGAGTCACTGGTTGAGGGTGTCTCTCGTCACTTCACTCGTTCGAGAACCATCTCGGCGATATTCGTCGTAGAGTAACCCGGTTCAAGCGGCAATGCGATCACCGTTCCGCCAGCCGCCTCGACCTCCTCGCGCCCAGCGATGAAGTGCGACCAGTCCGCTCCCTTCACCAGTACATCGGGAAGCAGCGCGGCGATTAGCTCTCGTGGCGTGTCCTCATCGAACAGTGTCACCGCATCCACTGATTCCAGTTCCAAGGCGACGGCGGCGCGGTCCTGTTCGCTGAAGAAAGGCCTCGATGGGCCCTTCATTCGGTGAACACTCGAGTCTGTGTTTAGGGCCAGGATCAGCACATCGCCTAACGAGCGGGCCTGTTCCAGCAGGTGTATGTGCCCGGGATGAAGGATGTCATAACAGCCGTTCGTCAAAACGACCTTCTTGCCAGCCTCTTTCCAGCGGCGGCGCTGGTCAGTCAGGGCGTCACGCGAGTAGAGGCGATTCATGCTCTCACACATTTTATGATTCGCCCGTCCGAGGCGAACCGACTGTAGACAGAAGAGATCGTAAAGTTCTTAACTAATTGGGTCGCCAGGATATCATTAAGCTTAAAGGTTCAGATTGAGCTTTCCAGAGTTTCATAGTTTTCTGCGAGCTTTCTTCGCGGCGGTTGTTGTCCCTTGCGCTTTGTTTTCGCAGGCCGCATTCGCTGCTGCGTCTCCCTTGGGATGCCCTGCCGGTGCGCCAGTTGCCGACATGGATTTGCGCGTGGAGTCCTCGCGTGGAGTCGGCGAGCCCCTACCGCTGAGGACGATCAACCGTTTGGATGAGGGCGACATTGTCACCTATCGGCCCATCGTTACCAAAGTCACCAAGGAACAAGGCAGCGTAGCGCTGGTGTTGGTACCCGCGATTCGGCACGAAGGCGAAGATCCCCTGGTTGTGCTGGAGCCCAAACCAGCCGACAAGCCTCAACAATGGACAATTCCGTCGAAAACATCGATTGTCAGTTTTGTTTACGGTCCCGGCGGCCTCAGCCGGTCCAAGGTGAAGCATTTCTTGCTGAAGGGCGATGACCTGGTGGCGCAGATTGCCGACTATGCGGAGCAGACTTCCGAAACGGAAGCGCTTCTCAAGGCGTTGTCGAATACCGAATCCTCAAGCGCGAATGTCGATGCCGCGGTTCAAGGCTTTGCGTCGAAATGGGGCATCAGTGGTAAGTTCGACCCCCACGCGGCAGTTGATCAGCAAGCCTCGGCGCTGTTCGCAAACCTGAATCCAGCCATGGGTTCCTTGGATCCGATCGCGACCCAAACCAGCCAGCGGATCGCCGGCGCAGCCGGGTTAGCAACCTCGGTCGCCACGTTGTTCCTCGGAAGCCCAGTCGGCTTAATTGCGGGAGGAGCGGTCCTGGCTATCCAGATGAAGCAGATCGCATTCCCCAAAGCAGAGTTTCGCTCGTCGTTTGTGCAACCGCTGCCGGGCGACGGGATGGCGCTTTGCGGCAATCGCGGACCTGCCCCGCCGCACACCCAAGTTGCATTTCTGTGGGCGACCCGCATTTCTAATTCACGTGCTCCGGTGATCAGGATTGGCGACGCCAGTACCCTGGCGCTGGGGCAAAAGTCACCTATTTCGGTTGACGCCAACGAGACGGATTGGAAACTCATCGACCGCGCACGGAAATGGGCTCTGGTTAGCGCGGATGGCAAGACATCGGTTCCGGTGAGCGTCTCGAAGGCGCTGGTTGGAAAAACCCTGGAGTTGGACCTCACCCAAACGGACGTGCCGACAGGCGAATTCGACCTTACCGCGTATTGGGATTGGGATCAGTTCTCTTTGCACGGCGAGGTGGGTGCGAGGCCCCTCGGAGACTTCAAAACAGCGCGGCTCCGTCCCGAGTCACAAGACCAGCTCATCGCGCGGGCAGGCAAGGTGCCCGTAACTGTTGAAGGAAGCGACTTTGAGTTCGTGAACAAAGTGGAACTCGAAAAGATCGACGACCGCTTCAACGCTGCCGTCCCGGTACCGTTCGTACTTCCACGTGGCATCCGTCAAGGCTTGCAGCCGCGCATGGATGTTCAGGTGAACACGATCGATCTCGATCCCGGCGACTATCGTCTGCTCATCGCCCAAGTGGACGGGAAGGCTCAGCCGGTAGACGTGAAGGTTCTGGCGCTGCCGCCGCGTATCGACGGACTGCCCTTGCTTGTGAATGTGGGCGATACCAACAAGCCGCTGGCTCTGCGCGGCGAGCATCTCGATTCCGTCACAAAGCTCGAAGCCACCAAGGGAAGCGTTGAGTTGGGACCGGGCACCTCATCGGAACGGAGAATTACGTTGCGCATGCCGGCCGATCTGGAACCTGGCACGCGGGTCGGCCTCAAGGTCTACGTGAAGGACATGGCGCAGCCACTGGAGTTGCGCGAGGCGATCAAAGTGGTGGGCCCTCGCCCGCGAATTTTGGAGTCGAAGGTTAGCACACCCGAAGGCATGGAGGTCTCCTTGCATCCGGGCGAACTGCCGTCGGGTTACTTTCTAAGCACGATGCTGCGAGTGAAGAACGTCGAGCCCGGCGGTTCGGTAAAACTCGGCTGCACGGCTGGGACGTCGAACGAAGTAACAGTGCGCATCGGCGAGCAACTAAGCGGAGCGAGCTTACAGCAGTTAGCGCCGGACCAGCTTTTTCTCTCGTTCGATTCGAGTGCGTGGCCGAGCGGCTGTATCGTGACCGCCCGCGTCGATGGCGGCAGTGATGGGCAATCGGAGCCGTTCCAACTGGGCAGAATCGTGCGAGTGCCGAAAATTGAGAACTTCCGCCTGACGTCGGAAGAGGTTGCCCCCGGCCTTTACATTGGTGTTCTGACGGGGCAAAACCTCGAGACCATTGAACGCACCGGGTGGGAAGCTGCCCACAGCAATTCAGTTCTAGGCCTGCCTACGCCGTTACCCGGTGAAGGCCAGAAACAATCGTTGAAGATTAAAATGCCTTGGCCGTCACCAGCGCCCCATGCGCCGCTGTTCATTTGGCTGCGTGGGACAAAGCAAGCCTTGGCCACAACGGTCCACGACTAACGGTCTCCACAACTTTGGCTCGAATGACTATCCTGAGACTGCGGGTTCCTGCAAGTTGAAAGAGTTTCAAACGATCTTGGTCCGGGCCACGAATTGGGTGGGCGACGCCGTCATGTCGCTGCCCGCACTTCAGGCTTTGCGCGAGCGGTATCCGGCAGCACGAATCTCGATACTGGCGCGGCGTTGGGTAGCGGATCTATATGCTCGTGAGCCCTTCTGTGACGACGTAATTGCCTATCAGGCCCCTTCCGGCTGGGAGGGACTGGGTGCGAAGTGGGCCGTCGCCACGGACCTCCGCTCACGCCACTTCGATGGCGCCATTCTGCTGCAGAACGCCTTTGAGGCCGCTGCTATAGCGTGGCTGGGCCGGATTCCGGTGCGTATCGGATACAACCGTGACGGCCGCGGCGCTCTACTGACTAATGCCATACCGGTCCCCGCGCCGGGGGAGATTCCCAATCATCAGCGCTTTTACTACCTGGAGTTGTTGAAGCGTGCCGGCGTGATCGAGGGTTATCCGTTCACCACGGAATCGCAGTTGTCGGGCTCAGAAGCGGCGGCAGCGGCGGGGCGAGCGCATTTCGCGCGGCTGGGTCTCGGCGGGCGAGTGGTGGGAATCAGCCCTGGTGCGGCTTTTGGCACCGCCAAACAATGGTTGCCGGAGCGTTTCGCGGAGACGGGGATTCGGCTCTCGCGCGAATTGGGAACTGATGTCGCTGTGTTTGGCTCGAAAGTCGAACAGCAGCTTTGCGAAGCAGTCCGCAGTGGAATCTCGGCCTCCGGCATTAATTGCGTGAACCTCGCCGGTAAGACCACGTTGGCTGAGTTCATAGAAATGGCCGCCGCCTGTTCGCTGTACCTGACGAATGATTCAGGTGCGATGCACATTGCGTCCGCACTCGGCGTCCCGACTGCGGTCGTCTTTGGGTCCACCGATCATGTCGCCACCGGGCCCGCTGGACACCGCTTCGCGATTATTCGCCAACCGGTCGAATGCAGTCCCTGTTTGTTGCGTGAGTGTCCCATCGACCACAGGTGCATGACTAGGGTTACCGTTGAATCAGTGGCGCAGGCCGCTCTGGAACTGGTGAAATAGAAGGCTTGCCGTCGGGAGATTGGGCTAAGTAATTTGGATACGAGAGAAAAGATCCGCTCTTTGGATGAGTTCTTTGCTCGCGATGCGAGTCAGGCGTGGACGGCCGCACTCGGTGTGTTCGATCCATTAACAGCCGAGGTCGCTCGCTACCTAGCGGGCTTGGTTAGCACGGGCCGCAAGCTGGTTGTGGTTGTCAGCGATGTTATCGACCCGGGCGATGGAGGGCAGGGAAGTGCCACCTTCTTGAGCGCCGAGGCGCGCGCCCGGATGCTGGCATCACTCCGGGTCGTTGATGCCGTTGTCATCGCATCCCCGGCGGTTGCGAAAGATGCTTTTCGAAGTGCGGATATCGACGTTCACGTTGAAGAGGATCCTGCCGCTGACCGGCGGCGCTCCGAACAGTTCGTGCGATATGTGCTGGATCGCCAGACGTCTGTGGTTGCCCAGAAAACTTGATGGCCGCGATGACCTCTCCCCAACCCGCATCCATCGCCGCCATTCGACTAGGCGCGATGGGCGACATCTTGCACACGCTGCCGGCTGTCGCGAGCCTCAAACGTAGCTTTCCGGAAAGCCGCCTGACTTGGGTGGTCGCGTCGAAGTGGGCGCCGCTGCTGGAAGGCAATCCCTATGTGGATGCGGTGCTGCCTTTCGATCGCCGGAACTGGAAGGAGTTGTTGCCTGCCGTCCGGGCGCTCAACCACCTAAGGCCTGAGTTGGCGGTGGATTTTCAAGGCCTCATCCAATCCGCTATCACGGGCCGCCTGGCCATACCGGGCACCTTCATCGGGTTCGCTTCCCAGCGGGCGCGTGAGCCTCTCGCCGCCAGGTTCTACTCGCGCACGGTTCAGCCGCTCGCCACGCATATCGTAGATCAGAATCTGGAGTTGGCCGCCGCCGCCGGAGCAACCGTCAAGACAATTGACTTTCCTATTCCGCCCGGACGACCCGAAGGCGATCTGCCGGCCGGAGCCTTTGTGCTGACCAACCCCTTCGCCGGGTGGACCAGTAAGCAGTGGCCGTTTGAGAACTACGCAACTCTGGCGGCGGAGCTGCGACGCCAAGGCCTCACCCTGGTGGTCAACGTTTCGACCGACCGATCCGCGGAGTTTGCCGCGATTCCCAATATCACCGTGCATGTCTCTTCGTTGGCAGGGTTAATTGATGCGACCCGGCGAGCAACGGCTGTCCTCGGCCTGGACAGCGGCCCGCTTCACTTGGCGGCGGCCCTGGGTAAGCCGGGAGTGGGCTTGTACGGTCCAACCGATCCCGCCCGCAACGGCCCTTATGGTGGGACCATTTGTGTGCTGCGCTCCCCCGATGCGGAAACCACGTACAAACGAGGTGCCGAAATCCATTCCAGTATGCGGGCCATCTCCGTTGAAAGCGTCGTTGAAGCCTTGAGGCAGAGCATCGCGAATGCCGCTCCGGTGTCACGCCAGTGAGTCGAATTGACGGCAATTACTGGTTTCCGAAGCCATATGCCGATGCCGTGGCGCGTTTGCGCGTGCCTTGTGGATTCGTGCTCCTAGTTGCCTTCGCTCTGCTTACGCAGCCTTCGATCGAATCGATTGAAATCGGGCTCCCCATCGCATTGATGGGTCTGTTGTTCCGCGCTTGGGCCACCGGCCATCTGGCCAAGAATCAGAGTCTCGCGACGAGCGGTCCCTATTCGTATATCCGCAACCCACTTTATGTGGGGACTCTGATCGTGGCGGCGGGAATTGTCATCGCCTGCCGCAACTGGTTACTTGCGGCCATCTTCGCGCTGGTCTTCCTGCTTGTCTACCTGCCGGTCATCGAATTGGAAGAGCAACACTTGCGGAACATTTTCCCCGAGTACGCCGCGTACGCCGAACGCACCCACCGGTTACTACCGCTCTCGCGCTGGAATGGGCCCGGTGCACGTTTCTCGTGGGCGCTCTATTTGAAGAATGAAGAGTATCAAGCTCTGCTAGGCTTCCTGCTGGCCGCAGCGTGGATCATCGCGAAGCTGTGCTGGCGGCAAACACGCGGGTGAGTGGGGTGGTCAACCCACCGCCGTAAAGAGCTTAACCTGAACTATTGGTGCCGGATCAGATCAAGGAGGAACAATTCACAGCGCTATTAGGGTAATGGCAAAAAAGGGGCGGGGCGACCAACCTTGCTGGTTTTCTTGAGGCGAAGTGGGCGGTTTCGGAAGTTCGGTCACGTATAGTTGTCGACTGCTCCCTTCAGCGTCACAGCTCCTTTCCGAGCCGCGTGCGTCAGCACGCGGTATGGCGACATGTGGTCGAACTTCTGAACGTGAGTCTAAGTTATGTTGCGCCTTAACCGAGGATTAAGCCGCCAGCGGGGGCAAAGTCAATTCGCCGGGCAAGTACATTACCGACCACAAGCCCGGTCCTAATCCGGCGAACGTCGAAGATCGAGCATCCCGCCCCATGTGTGCCCGGTCAAAGACGATCTTTGGCGGTTGAAAACATCAATTCCGGGCTTTGCTCATCGAACGGCGCGGCGACGACGAAGTGCGGCAGGGACCCTCTTGAAACCGAAAGCGCCGACCGTCCCCAAGCCCACGAAAACTAACCAAGAACTAGACGGCTCGGGTGTAGTCGTGCTCACGAACGTTTCGAAGGCCATTGATTGAGGGACGATCCCCGGTAAGCCCACGTAGCCCGTAAGATCGTATGGATAACGGTTACCTAGCCACAAGTCACCACCGGGGTATGCTGAGTCCATGGCTGCAACATTAAGCAAAGGAGTTCCAGCTGAAACATCAATCACGAACTTCTCACCCGGCGTAAGATTGATACCCGCTGCCGAGGTGTCGATGAAGGTACCAACGAAGAGTGGCAGGGCCACAGTCGTAGTAAATGCGTAGGAGCCGGTGAAGAAGGCTGGGCCAAGCCCAATCTTCACCGTGACTTTAGGTCCGCAGGGATTAGAACAAAAGGGATCACAACAATAGCCAGAAGAAAAGAGTTCTACTCCGGCGAGCCCACCAGCAGCACCGGCGGTCACCTGCTGCTGAAATTCCAAGTTGTCAAGGCTCATATCGGTAACAATGTTGGTCTGATCGATCATAGAGCCTGCCGAAAGGGAGGCGCTACTGACGAGCATCGCGACAGCCAGCGTGAGAGCACCGGCGAGGCGAATCCTTGAGTAACACACGATGTAGGGAGCACAACCGGGGCGGTTGGGGTGGGCACAAAACCTTGGCGTGCTTATCCTCAGACCAAAGGCGCATAGTTTCATGTAGGTTTGCATGAACTATGCGGGAGGCTATCATCGAAAATCGCCGAACACAATAGTACGTCGGCACTATAGTAGTACGCCAGTGCTAGATGAATAGGCATGGCAAATCGGAACCGGAACAGCCCTTTCCGAGAGCGGAGATAACGATAGCTAATCTGAAGTTGAACTTCTTATTCGATTGGGTTGGAAACGTCGGCTTTGGAAGACCGCCCCATCTGGCAGCCTCAGGGCGGTCAACACGTCTTCTCCGATCGTATCCAGGCCGTAGGTGTGTCCAACTACACGTGGGTGAGGCCAGCCAGCGCGATCAATGACCGGATCGTGTGCATGACCGTAGATGATCGGATCACTGCCTTGATAGCCGGTAGGAAATCCCACGGCGCCCCAGATCAAGTTTGCATCCGCCTGCTCCTCCGCCCTTCCGCCGGCTGGATCCAGTCCGCCGTGGACGCAAACGGCATCCGGCGTACGGTGGAAGGTGCTTAAGGATGAAAAGAACTCCAGGTGCTCTGCGGGGACAACATCGAAGAAAATCTGATAAGGAACAGACACGTGCTCGAGCACAATCCGCGGGCCTGGCGATCGAAATTCCTCGTCAAGCCGGACCGCCGCCTCAGAAGAGTAGCTTTGAATCGTAGAGAATCCCTGCATCCCCAGGATCCAGGAATGCCGAGTATGGTCGCGATGGGTTTTGAGCAACCACTGTTCGTGATTGCCCAGCAGAGCTACCACCATAGCCTTGGCCGTTTGGCGGAAATCCAGGATCCTTTCGATGCAGGCCTTGCTGTCGGGGCCACGGTCGATGTAATCGCCTAGAAAGACGACCGTGTCGCGGTCGCCTATTTTCGGTGTGATTCTAGCCAGAAGATCGTCGAGCGCCCGGATGTTGCCATGGATGTCGCCGATCCCAAAAGTCGCCATAGCCGCCCGGCTGCGAGAAGGAAGTGCCTTGAACCGCCCTGTGGTTCTTGTCTTGGGCCTAATACCCCAGCCCATATCCGAACTTGTACAACGTCTTGTACCCCGCGTCCCCAATGTGGAAACTCGTCGAATCGCCGCTGGGCCAAGTGTACGAGAGCTTGCCGGTTGGCTTGCTATCACCGAACAGAACATCCGTGACACCTTCGCCTTCCGACCCCGGCAGCCACGCAGCGACAATTGCGTCGGCCTTACCTAGAATCGCGTCAATCACCATGGGCCGTCCTGAGAAGAGAACCACCACGACCGGAATGCCGGCTTTCTTTACGGCTTCGACCGCCGCGACATCTTCCTTTGCGATGTGAAGGTCTGTCCGATCGCCTTCCATCTCCGCATAGGGCGTCTCGCCGATCACAACGATGCCGACGTTCGCTCCCGCCGCACCGCTGCCATCCACTGAAGTCGTCACCTTGGTCGCGGAGGATACAGCCTTCTTCACTGCGGCTAACACGGTCGTGCCGGGCACCTGATTACCGCTCTTGCCCTGCCATTGCACCGTCCAGCCGCCGCATTGATTGCCCAGATCGTCTGCGCTCTTTCCGGCTACGTGGATGTGGCCAACGCTCTTCTTCAGCGGCAGCACCTTGTTGTTGTTCTGAACCAACACCAGCGATTTCCGAACCGCCTCGCGCGCAACCTCGCGATGTTCAGGGGATCCAAAGCTCTTATGCAGGTTGCGGTCCGCCAGCTGGGACCGGCTCGGGTCCATCATGCCCATCGCAAATTTGACCCGGAGGATGCGCGTCACCGCATCATCGATCCGCGATTGCGGCACAGTCCCCGCCTTCACGTTTGCCAGTAACAGCGAGATGAATTCCTGGTAGTGCTCCGGAATCATCACCATGTCCATGCCGGCGTTGATGGACGTCGCAATCTGCTCTTTGTAGGAGCCCGGCAGTTCCTGGAGCGCCGCGTAGTCCGAGATCAGGAAGCCTTCGAAACCCAGTTCCGTCTTCAGCAGGTCCGTCAACAGCTTCTTGCTGGCCGAGCATTTCACGCCGTTCCAACTGCTATACGAGGGCATGATGGAAGCCACGCCAGCGCGTAGTGAAGTGATGTAGCCAGGCAGGGCGATCTTGCGCAGCGTGGCTTCGTCAATCTTGGAGTTACCCTGGTCC
>JBAUOG010001077.1:0-5775 GCA_049579625.1 Bryobacteraceae bacterium | reverse complement strand
TCGATCAGTATTTTTCTCAATTCAAAAATGGCCGCCTCGAATTGCCCCAGTCGCACAAACTTGCCCCCTCAAACCAGCTTGTGAGATATGCGGGCTAGTGTAAAGATTCCTATTGGAAGTTCCCTCGCTTTCGGATAACGTGAAATTAACCCCGCATAAGAGCCAATCGCGGCCCTCGATGCAGTGCAGCAGAATCCGGCCCCTCCGCCGCGACCAGGCTCCACGAAACTGCGAGGAAGGATGGCACCATGTTTACTGTCCGGGGAAGGTTCTTACTCGCTCTGCCTCTGTTCTCTGTATCGTTGCTTTTTGCCGCTGATTCAGACAAGCCTAAACTTACCGGAACATGGGAACTCGACGCGGCTAAAAGCCAGCTCGAGCATGGCCCCGGCGCACTCCAGGTGATCCTGCAGGATGTATCCGGCAAGATTCAGTTCACCAGGACGATCCATACACCAGAAGGCAAGGACTTGGTGGCGAAGTTCGAATGCCTGGCGGGAGGCCCCGATTGCGCATTCGATGAGGCCGGCCACAAATCGAAGGTTTCTCTCTGGTACCAGGGAGCCGCCTTGGTCATTCTCAAGACCGACGGCCCCAGTGACGACGAAGTCACGCAATGGACGCTGAAGTTGGACAACAAAACGCTGCAGATCGAGGTGTCCCACATCACGCCGGCTGGCAAGACCGAGACGATGGTATTGAACCGCAAATCGGGCCCAGGCGGCCCGACGACGTAACGAATCAGCTCCTACCTGGGTCAGAAAGCATAACTACACTTCTAACTCACTGCCCCCGCCGTGCCTGCCGCCGCGTCTTCCACGATGACGTCCGTGGCCTTCTCGCTGATCATATAGACCGGCGTGACGATGAAATAGCCGGGGATCTTGGGGAACACCGAGGCATCGGAGACCCGTAGCCCTTTAGTCCCGCGCACCTGAAAACGGCTGTCCAGCACCGCCAGTGGATCGGCGCCCGTTCCGATTTTGTTGGTGCAGGAGGCGTGGTGTCCCCAGGCCTCGTTCTGAATAAACTCGCGGAGTTTGTCGGGTGTGTCGTATTGCGGCCCGGGTACAACCTCCTCCTTGATCAGCCCCAGCCTCGCTAGATGTTCATTCAGTTCGCGAGCAAACTGGACACCGTTTACCACCGCATCCATGTCTTCCCCGAGTTGGTCCGTCCCCTCGCCGAAATAGTGGAAGTCAATATCCGGCGTGTCGCATGGATCGCTCGACCGTAAGCGGACCTGCCCGCCCGTGTTTGCCGTGCGGGCCTTGAGAACCGCCCAGGTGAAGCGGTCGCGGAACCGTTCAAACTGGGTCGAGTACCCGGGGACGTATCCCTTGAAGTAACCCGGCAGTCCGAAGATATACAGGTCCGGCTCGGTCTTCTCAGGCTTCGACCGCTTAATGATCCCGATCAGTGCGCCGTTGGACGAATAGATTCCGTGACCCTGTTTCCATTGATCGAAGCTCGGATCGTCAGCGCCTCCCGGGGTTGGTGGCGCGAATGCCGCCCCCGCGAGAAGGTTAAACGGCCGTTGGAACGTGGACACCACGCCCACTTCATATCGATCTTGCAGATTCCGGCCAACCCCGGGAAGATCCACAACCACGGGAATCCCAAGCTTCTCAAGCTGTGCCCGCTCACCAATACCGGAAAGCATCAGCAACTGCGGGCTATTGAAGGCGCCCGCCGCCACAATCACTTCCCTTCCCGCCCGTACCTGCTGCTTCGGCGCTTTGGAGCCTCCACCGGCTTCCTGCGGATCGGCCTTGTACAGGTGCTTGCCTTCCAGGTACTCCACCCCGATCGCCCGGTTGCCTTCAAACAGAACCCGCGTTGTCAAAGCACCCAACTGAATCGTCAGGTTCTTGGGATGCTGCTGTTGAGTGGCCAGCAGGTAGTCGCGGGGTCCGTTGCGCTTTCCAGCCGAAACCGCCAGCGGCGTAAACGCCAGACCCTCGGGGCTGTTCGTTCCATTCCGGCTGTCATTGGGGTCGAGCCGCGTCTCCACCCTCGTGAACGGGTTCCCAATGTGATCCCGCAGGGCCTGCTTGACGCCGCCCAAAAGCAGCGCTACCAGTTCCGGGTCCTTTAATACAAGCACCGGATCCGCTTCGCTGGTCGTAAGCCAGCCGTTATAACCATGTCCGTGTGACCAGTCCCGCCAGTCCTCGCGGTGCTTAATCAGTTCCGTAACGGAGGAAACCAATCCTTCCGCAATGTACTCCAGGCTGCCCTGCCGCGACACGTAGTGGCAGTTCTCAATCCGCTGGAAGTACTGCCGCATGTGGTCGGCCTTCCAACTTGCGTCGCCCGTCAGCTGCGCGATGTAGTTCCAGTCCTCATCCTGAGGCAAGACCGTGATCATGGCGTTGTGCGCGGTGCATCCCCCCAGCGTGCCTGCCCGGGGATACCAGACCCCGTCATGCGCGGCGACGTACTTGGAATCGCGCTTCTGTTGGACATCATCCGCGTAATGCCGGACGAAGTAATCCCAAGCGCAGTCTTTGAACTCGGTCGAGAGTCCGTGGAAGATGGGAACCTCATACATCCAGCGGCCCATATCCGTCTCGGCGCAAGGGTCTCCGCCCGCCTCCAACAGAAGAACGGAGAAACCGAGTTTTGCCAGATTCGCCGCGAGCGGCCCGCCGCCGGCGCCCGAGCCCACCACGATATATTCAAAGTCTCCTGCCATATCCTTCGCCTCCTTGTTTCTTCGGCCTCGTTAAAACGTCTTGAGAAACGCAATCAGCGCCTGCTTATCGGCGTCCGAGAGCGCTGGTTCGTCCTTGTAATAGCTAGTTCCAAAGTAGTGCCCGCGGTTGATCACGAAGTCGGGACACTTACTCAGCTCCAGCAGGGGGTCGGCCAGGTTGGCGAGCACCTTGCGCGCTTCGTCATCGGAAGCGCCGGCTGGAATGGCGTTGAGATCGTGCTTCACCCGGATCAGCAGTTCCAGCATCTTCTTTTCGTAGGCCAGCCGCTCCCCTTCATTAGTCGTTTCCGGTTCCAGGTTGAGGTTCGACAGGATGTTCACGGGCGTTCCCGCCGGAATCGGTCCGATCTCGATGCCTCCGCCACCGAAGAAATTCGGGAAGTATCGATCACCGAATCCAAGCAATGGCTCCAGGTAGGCCGGCAAATATCCCGCGGGCACGCGCAGGTAGCTTCTAGCCGTCGTTCGTGCGATGACCCCGGGAACCTTATCGCCCAGCACCGAATCCTTCTCCCGCTTCTCCGGCCACAGCATTTGCTCGATCGAGTTTTGAAACGACCCCATCCGCGCCTCAACCGACGGGCTTGGGTTGAACGTTCCAACGCTGTTGTTCAGTAAGAACGGCGCGGTGGACCACACGCTGATCAATGATGCGGGCCGTGTGTATCCGCGACCGCCGGCCGGCATCTGGTAGGATCGCGGCTCCCCCGTAAACGGATTGTGTACTGTGATGGTCCCGACCGATGGCAGCTGTTTGTAGGTTTGGGACGAGAAGTTATCCCAGATATTCCCACCAATCGCGTTCGTAGCGAGCGGGCTGCAGGCGTTGGTCTCCAACAGCGTTACTGGAACGCGCAATTCGGTCGAGAGGTAGTTACCATCCAGGAAATCGTCTTTGAGAACAATCTCCCGCATCTTCTTCTTGTAGTCGTCCGTCTTCGTCCACGCCCAGTAACGGTTCCAGCAGTCCAGATAGTTGGCGCCGGAACAGCCGCCCGGATCGACTCCCTCGGCCGGCGTCGGCGCTTTGCTCGAATGGCATCGCGCACAGGTCTCGGCGAACACGATCTTCCCGCGCTTCAACTGCGCAGCGTCCTTCGAAAGGAAGGCCGCCCCGCCCGGCGCATCTTTCAAGTGATGCGGTGCCGTGCTCTTCAAGAAGAACAGCGCCATGTTGGGAGTCTGCGACTCGGTCGCCTGCCAGTAAGCTGAGTTCTTGCGGGCCACCGCGATCTCGATGGGAGTTGTCTTCTTGCCTCCCACCAGTGCGTTGAAGTGCAACAGCCACTCTTCGCTGAACAGGCCAATGTTCAAAAAGACCCGATTCAGCGCGCCAAGTGCGCCCACCGAATCGGAACCATCCTTTAAGACCCTCGGCGACCAAACCGTGTCCGGCTTCTGATAGAACTCGGTCAGCGGGCCTTCCTTCACGAAGTCGTTAAACTGCTTGTTGTTCAGCCCGCCACCGGCCAGCGTCTCCTTACCCCAACGCTTGGCAATCGCCAGCCGCGGCCCAAGGGAGTAGACCGCATTCATCGTCCGAGGGTTGTTGATGTTGTCGGTGGAAACCAGCGACGTGTCGAGCGAGCCGGGCTTCGAGGTGTGGAACAGCTGGTACGCAAAGCTGCTTTGGTCGGCATCCCAGGAGAAGATCCGGTCAATCCAGAAGTACTGAGCTCCTACGTTGGAACTGAGGTTCTCCCATTTCGGGTTCTCGGGATCCTCAGGCGGCTTGACCGGATTCGGCCCCACGTGGCAGAAGCCACAAGACATGCCAACCCGGTAGGGCTTGATCAGAGTCTTGGATAGGTAGTAGCTGGGATCCTCGTAGTAGCGTTTGGGGTCCCACTTCTTGGCGGCGGCCTCGTCGAAATCCGGATTGGGAAACAGCCGCAACCCCACGATCCCGGTTCCGGAACCATACAAGGACCCCACCGGAACTGTCTTTCCACGCGCTCCAATTTGAACGCCGGGGTACTTCTGTTCGTTCTCGAACGGATCCGGTCCACAGTCCGCCCGCCGTTTATCCAGCCACAATCCATACCGGTTCGAATCCGGCCCAGTGGCCTTTTCGTAGCAAGGCTCGTTCACCAGACCCAGGTAGTTCCAGCGGTTCTGCCGCCCGAACTTGAGCGAGGGATAGGAAGAGACGGTCTTCAGGAAGTCCAGCGTTCCGACGCTATTCACGGAAATCGTGTCCCAGAACCGGTCGTTGCCGCCCGTCCACACGATCCACATGTTCCGACCCTTCACCTCATCGGCCGTCAGGGGAACGGCGCTGTCCATGTCGTGGAAGTAGTCCTCGTCGGCCGCCGGAAGAGACGCGGGGCTTCGGTTCGCTCGCATGGCCTCGTCCTGAACCTCGCCTGGCTGGGGCTTCGGTTTACCGCAGCCACTCACCAAACCCAGCATCATTAGTAAGGCAGGAAACACTGCCACCCGCCAGCCACTCGCACCTCTCATGAGCCCTCCGTAAACCAGCCGTATATGGTTCTGGCTCTAGATCCTCTGCGTTTTCCGTCCCCTTGTCAAGTACAAAACACGAGCCCGAAAAGAGCCAGCGGCCGGCGAGGCCCCCCACCGGACGACCGATCAGTGCCAGTACATCTCAACCGCGTCAAGCTTCAACCTCTAGTACTCTCGCTCCGCTTCAACCGGCCAGTGGGCGCGAATCCATTCCAAGTCGTTGAATTGTAAGCAACCGGCAGTACCTGAAACCATAGGGCCTACTCGAACCGCGCGCAAGCAAGCCGTCGCTCCGGCCGGCCCATATGATGTTCCGAACTGGATGAGCTACATATGGGTGGGCGCCGAAATCGCCCCGGGAAGCGGCAACACTCAGTCCAACATTCTGCTCGACGCGTCCGTCTCATTCACCGACACGCCCGTCCCCGGCGGTACCCCCGAGCCCGCGACCTTGGCGCTGGCAGGTTCAAGCCTGATCGGTCTTGCGTTCTATCTGCGACGCCGGAGCGCAAAACGTTAGTCAGAGCAAAATCCCGGCCTTAAGCCACTAGAGACGATCGTTTTCAAAGCAAAGAGCGGGACGATTAATC
>JBAUOG010001076.1:0-5516 GCA_049579625.1 Bryobacteraceae bacterium | reverse complement strand
GTCAAAGTCTATGAGGGTTTGGTAGACGGCGGCAAGGTTGCTACGGTCAGCTTGACGGTCGATCGCCAGACGTGGATTGCAGGGATGAGCGATTCGCAGTCAGATGCTCACATTGGCAGTTTCGCTTCCCTCGATGAAGCGAAATCCGCCGTTAGCGAGCGACTTCCCCGTGGCTCTAAGCCCATCCAGTGGGTTCGGAGAGGGATCGATGGATGACTGGAAGGCATGGCTAGTGTCGAAAACCCCGGATGCCGACCGGGGACAGGCACCAGACAGGCACCTGTGTCCCAAGGCGCGCACACATCTCCGTATCGCGTCACCGAAGCCCGACGCTGCGTGGACACAGCGAGCCTGTCCCCAGATCAACAACACCTGTTTTCAGAGCAACCGCGAGCGTCAGCGAGCGGATGCAGCGGAATCTAGCAGCGTAGACGGCTTGTTTATGCTGGTAGTATTGCGCGGCATGCGGAAGGTGCAGGGTTGCGTCTCCTGGTTAGAACTCCCGGTAATTTGTTCCGGGCTGAAATCTGTCGGATCGGGCATACTGTTCGGCCCGATGCGCCACAAGTCGAAGGGGAACGGCTCGGCAGAGTTGTGGACGACAGAAACTAGCGGCGGCCGGTTAATTGGAGGTGTGCGGTTTTTGCCGTTTCCCGCACTTAATGCCATCTCAGGAGCGTGAAAGCGCTCGCCGGAACAGTGCTGAGAGAACAACTTCAAAAAATCAGCCGCCCCATCTAATTCCCTGGGAGTCAACGCGGACAGCGACTCCGGATCGGCAATGCCGGTGGGCCGCCTGCCCGTCCAGGGGAGGAATGGCCCAAGCCATGCACGCATCTCTCGCATGAACGTCGCTAGCAAAGTCCCATCGCGGCTTTCACGCAAACCAACAAAAACAATATGTCGCTTGAAATTACCTGCAAAGACAATCAAGGAACATGCGTCCTGACGCTGGTTGGACGTCTGACGTTCGGGCACGAGGTACTCGTATTTCGGCTGGTGTTCGATGGCTTGGTAGACGAGGGCCAAGTGCAGATGGCGCTCAATCTTGAACGCCTGACAGAACTAGACATTACCGGAGTGAACACATTGCTTTATGCCTCCGGCGAATTGCAGAAGGCTGGGGGAGATTTGGCGATCTTCGGCTTGAGGGTGTCCTTACTCGACCCGAGGGTAGAAGAAAAGCTAAGCGCACTGAGAGTGTTCGCAACTGAAAAGGATGCAATCGACAGATTCGCCCCAAGCGAAGGAGTTAGACGCTACGACGTCTTGGAGTTAGTGCGATCCCTGAAACGAGAGCGAGAACACTCACGAGCATAGTTACGAGCTCTGTTATGTTCAGGTTGCTCCAACTTAAGTTGGTCGCACACGTGCTTATCTAAACCCGTCCGGACATACCCGTTTGCTCACGCGCGCGGTTCAATGCTGGCTTGAGGCGGAAACGAGGGAGTAACAATCATGACGAAAACACTTGGAATTGTTTTGATCGCCTTGGGGCTCATCGGGCTCATATGGGGCGGCTTCAGCTATACAACGCGGCAAAGGGTAGCAGACATCGGACCGTTGCACGCTTCTCGCGATAAGACCCATACGGTACCACTGCCGCCGGTTCTCGGTGCGGTTTCGCTGGTTGGCGGTGTCGTGCTGCTGGTGGCAGGCAAGAGTAGAGATTAACCGCTCGGTTGTTCGGATTGATTCACACACTAGGAGGAAACAGAGAAACCTATGTTGCTAATCATCATCATTCTGCTACTGCTGTTCGGTGTCGGCGGCGGTTACTACGGCTACGGACGCTGGGGATATGGCGGAGGCGCGGGCATTGGACTCGGAACGATCTTGGTAATTCTGCTGGTTGCCTACCTGCTCGGTGCGTTCCACTAGACAGCCTTGGGAGCCGCCGACAGCGAACGAATCGAGGAAGTGGACAGAGCCGCGGTACCACGGCATCAACGAAAAGGTGCTTGGCGCGGGCCGCGGCTTGTCTGGCACTTCTTCAGCCGCTTGGGACCGGGCTTAATCACAGGTGCGGCCGACGACGACCCCTCCGGTATCTCTACTTACTCGGTAACAGGCGCAGCCTTCGGCTATGCGCCGCTCTGGACGGCACTGCTTTCCTTCCCGCTCATGGTCGCCGTGCAAGAGATGTGCTCGCGAGTAGGACTGGTGACAGGCGAGGGCTTAGCCGGGGTGATCCGGCGCCAGTATCCGAGATGGGTGCTCTGGACGGCGTGCGCCCTCCTGGTTACGGCGAACACGGTTAACATAGGCGCCGATCTCGGCGGCATGGCGAACGTTTCCGAGATGGTCACCGGCATACCCAGCATGTATTGGACTCCGGTTTATGCAGCGTTAATCGGCTCGTTGTTGGTGTGGTGGTCATACGATCGTCTGGCGCGGATCTTCAAGTGGATGACACTGGTTCTGCTGTCGTACATCCTGGCGGCGTTCCTGGCAAAACCCGATTGGGCTTCGGTATTGCGGTCGACTTTCATCCCGCACGTCGAGTGGTCGGGTGCGTACTGGGCCACGCTGGTTGGAATTTTCGGAACTACCATCTCTCCGTACCTCTTCTTTTGGCAAGCTTCTCAGGAAGTCGAAGAAGACCGCGGGAAAGGGAAGCTGACCCTGGCATCACGAAAGGGCGCCACGAACTTTCAGTTGCGAAAGTCCAGGAACGACACCATGACGGGGATGTTCTTCTCGAACCTGATCATGTACTTCGTCATACTGACCACGGCTGCGACGCTTCATGCCCATGGAACAACCACAATTTCGACGGCGCGCGAGGCTGCCGAGGCGTTGCGGCCTTTGGCCGGGAACGGCGCATACTGGTTGTTCAGTGTGGGGCTGATCGGCGCGGGAATGCTGGGCGTGCCGGTTCTCGCCGGCTCCAGTGCGTATGCCATCGCGGAAGGCGCAAGGTGGCGCGGATCCCTGGCGGATCGCATCGGCCGTTCACGCGGGTTCTATGGGGTCATCGCTGTCGGTTTAGCGCTCGGACTCGCATTGAACTACGCGGGCTTCAATGCCGTGTCCATGTTGTTCTGGGCCGCCGTCTTGAACGGTGTGCTCGCGCCGCCGCTCATCGTCCTCGTGGTCCTGCTTACGAGCAATCCTACAATCATGGGCGAGGGCGCAAATTCTAAATGGCTTGCGCTGCTTGGCTGGATTACCGTCGCGGTGATGGCCGGAGCAACTTGCGCGATGTTTGCGATGTGGAAATAAGAGTGGATTAAGTTGAGACCAGCGGCGTGGGGTCGGGTTCAGACTCAGCTTTGTCGAGCACCTCACCGGCATCCACATCAACCGCATTCGATTCGGCTGCATCCGAAGCCGTCTCATCGACGCCTGCTCCGATTTCCTTGATTCGCTCGATCACGGCTGCGAGGTTGGTCAAAACGTTCTTTGGATGTCCGGGCGCGAGCTGAGCAGCAGCCTTCGCATCGCCGGTGAAGCCCCAGATTCCCACAATCGCCGGCTGGTTGGGAAAGCGCGACCGCAACTCTCTTGCTAAAGTCCTGCAACGCGCGAAGGCAAATGGCGGCAACGCGCAGATGCAGATCAGATCGTTAGATGTGGGGCCGAGCACCTGTACAGCCTGGAGAGAATCTGAAGCTGGGAGCCAAAGAGCCTTGTAGCCTTGTTGCTCCAGGATTTGGACGAGCATGGATGTAGTGATGGAATCCGCCTCGTCGTTGGCGGGAACGCATAGAATGCGCCCCTGAAATGCCGGTGCGGATTGCGCTTCGTTGGGCGACTCGGTCCCGGCGGGTGCTGACGAATCGTCCGGCGTCGGCAGACTTGGATTGCCTTGATAATCGGAGAATTCGGCAATCATCTCGCCGTAGCTCAGGAAAATGAATTGCTCACGATCATGGTCAAGAGATCCTTCATGACGGTCGCGCTCCGCCATGCCCAGTGCCGGAATGAGGACCAAATCGTAGAGGCTGACGAGCGGATGCTCAGCCAGATAGGACTCTGCGGCTTTGTGGGCCTCCGACTGGTCAAACGCTAATAGCCGTTGATAAAACAACGCGGCCGGCTCCAGCACCGGCTCATCTCCCAGAAGGATATGGAGGAACGCCAGCTTAGGAATGTAGCGTCCCAAAACCCCCGCGCAAACCGTGAGTGGCGTGGAAAGAATCAGGCCGGCCGGCCCCCACAAAACGGTCCAGAACACGGTTGTGACGAGGATTGCCAAAGGCGAGATTCCCGTGTGCGCACCATACAGCATCGGTTCGATGAAGTTACCGATGGTAAGTTCCAACACGGCAAACAGCGCGATTACCAACACGGGAGGCACCCAGCCCTGAAAGACGGCGAGTGAAAGAACCAGGGGAAACGCGGCTGCAATGAGAGAGCCCACGTAAGGCACTATCCGAAGGATCGCTGCGAGCGCACCCCAAAGCGCGGCATTCGGCACTCCGATGAAGAAGAGTCCGGTTGCGAAAAGAGCTCCGAACCCCAAATTCACCGAGGCCTGCAAGAGCAGATACTTGCTCACTCGCTTTGCTGCGTCGTCGAGCGCGAGCGTAATGGCGTGAAGCCGTTGCATTCCTGCCAGCCTGAGCAGACGATTGCGCAACTCCTCCTTCTCCATGAGCATGAAGAATGTGAAGACTATAACCAGACCGGCCGTCGCTAAAGGCCTCAGGACCGGCGTACCCAGCTCGACCAGATATTCCAAGTCGCTGCGGGGTGGCTGAACGATCTCCACCTGGCCGGGTTTAGCCGGCGTAGCGGGTCCCCGCTTACCGCGCACGGAGGCAGCAGGTGTGGATGGCGCGGCAGGTGGCTGGGCGCCGGAGATCTCTTGTTTTATCTCCTTAACGTTGTCTGCGACCTGCTGCAAAGATCCCCTGGGCGGACCGTGCAGCGCTTTAATCCTGGCGTCGATGTTGTCGCGATAACTCGGAAGGTCGGCGGCGAGGTTGATAACCTGTCCTCCCAGAAACCAGCAGACCCCAATCCCCACGGCCGTCGAGGTCAGGAGCACGGCGAGAACAGCCACCGCGCGAGGAAAGTGCAGGCCTTGAAGCCACCTGACTAACGGACTCAATAAAAACGTGAATGTGAGCGCAATGGCAAATGGAATGAGAACGTCACGCGCTACGAACAACACCGCGACTGTGCCCGCGACCAATACGATCGATCGAAGTCCGGAGTTTTCGGATGCACGGCCCGGGCCGGGCATCTTACTGCCGCCCGTCAACTGGAGTGGGAGCCAGTTCTCCTGTGCGTTGCCTCCAAGCGATCAGACTCTTGGGGCCCGGATTCGACATGAATCGCTGTTTCACAAGGCTCAGCGCAGCACTTGGTGGGCCAAGTCGTCAGCGATGCGAAGAATGTTGCGGTCAATCACATGCAGGCGCGGGGCTGGTATTACTGCGAGAAAGGTGGGCGGAACTCGGGACAATCAAGCCTTGACAAGGGTGTTTTCTCCCTACGCCCTAGCAACTATTGCAGGCGGAGTTTCACTTGAAGCTGTATCCGGGTTTCAATTGGCAGCGGTAAAG
>JBAUOG010001075.1:0-4208 GCA_049579625.1 Bryobacteraceae bacterium | reverse complement strand
GTTTGCGGTATTGGGTGCAGGAGATGCATGTAGATGGCTTCCGCTTTGACCTCGCGGCGACGCTGGCGCGGGAACTGCACGACGTCGATCGCCTGTCCGCGTTCTTCGATGTGATCAACCAGGACCCTGTGATTTCGCAGGTGAAACTGATCGCCGAGCCCTGGGACGTGGGCGAAGGCGGATATCAAGTCGGCAAGTTTCCCGTACTGTGGGCCGAATGGAACGGCAAGTACCGCGACACAGTACGTCGCTACTGGAAGAGCGATGACGGCCAGCTATCCGACTTGGCCTACCGTCTGACGGGAAGTAGCGATCTCTACCAATCGGACGGCCGGCACCCATCGGCCAGCATCAATTTCGTGACCGCCCACGATGGCTTCACATTGAACGACCTGGTCAGCTATAACGAGAAGCACAACGAGGCGAACAAGGAAGACAACAAAGACGGCACCAACGACAATGCCTCCTGGAATATGGGCGTCGAAGGACCGACCGACGACCCCGCAATACTCGACCTGCGCGAGCGGCAGAAGCGCAATCTCCTGGCCACTCTATTGCTCTCACAGGGCGTGCCGATGATCTGCGGAGGTGATGAGATTGACCGCACGCAGCGGGGCAACAATAATGCGTATTGCCAGGACAACGAGATCAGCTGGTACGACTGGAACCTCAACGAACGGCGGCTGTCGCTTCTGAAATTCACCAAGAAACTGGTCGCGCTGCGGATAAACCATCCCAACTTGCGGCGGCGTAAGTTTTACCAGGACCGCAGCATTCGCGGGTCGGAGGCGCGAGACATCGTTTGGCTGCGCCCGGACGGCGGTGAGATGACGGATGACGAGTGGACCGCCGGCTGGGTCCGCTGTCTCGGCGTGATGTTGAACGGCGAGACGCTGGACCACGTTGACGAAGCTGGCGAGCCTATCCTCGACGACACCTTTCTGGTGCTGCTGAACTGTCATCACGAGCCAATCGATTTCTACTTGCCGCCACCCCCAAAAAGATCGAAATGGGAAGTGATTCTCTACACGGATAAGCCGGAAGCCGAACCGGGAAGCGTCACACTTAAAAGGGGCAAACCGTTTCCTCTAATTCGTCAGTCGCTGGCGCTTTTGTGCGCGGCGCGCCCCGATGCCGTGACCACACGAACCACCATATAAAGCCCAGCCGGAATGCGGTACCATGCAATTCATCGTGATTACCGTGGAACCCGTGGCACAGGCATCAGCCTGTGAACAACCGTGGCATAGGTCTGGGCCTCTGAAAAACCGGGGCACAGGCTCACACGAGCTTCATAACGGCGCCCGTAGCCCGCGGCCCTGGATGTCGACAACGGATTCCGGCCTTTTTCAGTTACTTTCTTCAGCCCATGAGAGTCTTTTCAGCAGGTTGTCGGCCCGTTGGCGATCAGCCTCAATCGCGCCTAGAAAGCACCACGATGCATCGCGACTCGAAATCCTCGCTCGTCACAGATAGATGAAACCAGAACCAGGCAGCGCCATAGTCCCGAGAACGACCGAGATACTTTCGCTGCTGGTTGCTCTGGTTTTGGTCTTGGCGATTGCCGCGATTACTGCTCTGGACTGGACCGCTTACCGGAGTGGCGCCGATCGCGTCGTTGTGCTCCGACAGATAGCAGAGGCGTCGACATCGCTGTTGTCCGAGCTGACAGACGCGGAAACCGGAGAACGGGGATTCCTGCTGACTGGGAAAGAAAGCTATCTCGAGCCCTATCGCTCCGCGTTACAGGAGATACCAAAGACATTTCTGAAACTCGATCAGACGGCCGGAGCCGATCCCGAGGGGGCCCGGCGTGTTGAGGCACTCCGGCCCTTGGTGCGCGAAGAACTCCGCGAGTTAGAGGAGACGATCGATCTTCGCCGAACCAAGGGGGCTGACGCGGCGTTAGCTGAGGTCATAAACGGCCGGGGCAAAGAGGTGATGGATGAAATTCGGCAGGGATGTGCCGCCGTAGGAGCCCAGGAATACGTCCTCTTGAACCGCGAGAGGGAGGTGGCGCGTGCCGACGCTCGGCGAGCCGGGATTATCAGTATCGGTGGAAGTGTGGCGCTATTCGCCTTGCTGACGTGGTCGGTGATTACGATTCACCGCGCCACCCGTCGCCGCCAGGAGCTCATCGCCGCCCTGCAGCAGAGCGAGGAGCAGATTCGGCAAGCCCGGGATTGGCTGCAAACGACCCTTCGCAGCATCGGGGATGGCGTCATCGCTACCGATGCCGGTGGCCGCGTCACATTCCTGAACGAGGCTGCGCAGTCGCTGACCGGATGGACTCAAGAGGAGGCGGTTGGCGTCCCGTTCGACCGGGTATTTGCAATCACGAATGAGAAAACCGGGGCGATCGCTGAGAATCCGGTAAGCGGAGCGCTCCTCGAAAACAAAGCAGTGGACCTTTTAAATCACACTCTACTCACGGCGAAAGATGGCCGGAAGACTCCAATCGAAGACACGGCGGCGCCAATTCGAAACAGCCAGGGAGAGGTCGTCGGAGGCGTGCTTGTCTTCCGCGACGTGATTGAACGCCGCAAGGCGGAGCTTTTCGAGGCTGCCGTCAAGGAACGCTATCGCTTTTTCGCGGAAGCAGGTCGGGAACTCTCTTCATCGCTCGACTTCGAACAGACATTGCAACACATTGCCCGTCTCGCGGTACCAGCTTTCGCCGACTATTGCAATGTGGATCTGCTGGACGAAGGCAGGATCCATTCTGTTGCACACGCCCACATCGATCCAGTAAAAGATGCGTTGCTGGTGGAGAAGCGAGGCCGGTTTCCCTTACGAATTCAGCAGCAGCATCCGGTCGCTGAGGTATTTCGAACAGGCCGGGCGGTACTGATCCCGAAGACTTTGGACGTATCCCTGGTCGCAGCGGCGGAGAATGAGGAACACCTGGCCCTCCTGCGACGTTTAGCGCAGTGCTCGGCGATCGTGGTTCCACTCAAGGCGAGAAATAAGACGCTAGGCACAATTACTTTCGCGACCGGCCAGACCGAATCGGGCCGGATCTACGATGAATCCGACTTGGCTTGGGCTACCGAGATTGCGCAGCGAGCGGCTTTGGCGTTGGATAATGCGCGCCTCTATCGCGAGGCGCACGATGCCCAGCAGGCAGCGGAAAGATCCCGTGCGGCGCTTGCTCAGATCAATGACGAATTGCAGCAGTTTGCGTTTGCGACTTCGCATGATCTGCGAGAGCCTTTGCGAACCATCAACATCTACGCCGAAATGCTGCAGCGCCGCACTGCCGGAAAACTCGACGAGAAGAGTGACGAGTGCCTCAACTTTGTTCTGGCTGGGGCCAGCCAGATGGACCGGCTCATCAACGCCTTGCTCGACTACTCGAAGGCAGGCGAAGTTACCAGCGAGCCGGTTGTCGAAGTGGACCTAGAAGCAGTCTTGATCTCTACTTTGGGTATTTTGCGGCAAGCTATTGCAGAGGCCGGCGCCGTGGTTACCCATGACCTGCTGCCTCGAATCACCGGAAGCGAACTGCACATCGGACAGTTGTTCCAGAACCTCATCGGTAACGCTGTAAAGTACCGGCGCAGCGAAGCCCCGCGAGTTCATGTTTCGGCCGGGAACAGCGGCGAGGGCTGGCTCTTTACTATTTCCGATAATGGGCAGGGCATACCGCCGGATCAATTCTCAAACATCTTCACCGTATTCGCACGCCTCCACGGGCACGACTATCCTGGTACAGGAATCGGATTGGCAACCTGCCGGAAGATTGTCGAGCGGAACGGGGGGCGAATCTGGGTCGAGTCGGAAGTTGGAAAAGGATCCACCTTTTTCTTCACATTGCCCGGGTTCCCCGAACAGCCTTCGAACACGTCTGTCTGCAGCGATCTACACAGTACCGCTTAGCCCCGGCGCAGGGTTCCCGGAAGCGTTGATCAGCCCGTGCCCAGAGTCGAGCACTGATCTCAGATGGGCGCGTGAGTGCGTAACGAGCAATGATGAAAAAGGTGTTTGCCCAGCTTTCTGAGTATTCTCAAAGCAATCGTCCGCGAGAGAGAAAAATACCCGAAGTTTCGCGTGGTCGTTATCGAGTTTCCGAAGCCTCATGTCCGCTCCTTTACAGCCGCGGCTCCGTTTGGTCGACGTTGTCGTGGATCCGCTTGCTGACGCGCGCGGTTGCTCTGAAAATGAGCTGAGGAGCGCGCCGTTCGGATGAACATGCCGCAACCTCTTTC
>JBAUOG010001074.1:0-6262 GCA_049579625.1 Bryobacteraceae bacterium | reverse complement strand
CCACGTCCGCCTCGTGGAAGAAGGCGGACTCGAATGAATGGGAAACCCGCACCGAATGGCACCGCGTCGTGGTTTGGGGCAAACAGGCTAGCCGTTTGACCGTGAGCAAGGGCGACAAGGTTCTGGTAATCGGGGAGATTCGCTACCGGGAGTACGACGACGAAGTGGCCAAAGGTAAGACCAAAATCGAGGTCAAGAGACGAATGGCCGAAATTCACGCGGCTGGGGTGGAACGACTCTATAAGGCTGAAAAGGCCGACGGCGGCGAGTAATGCAGCGAGGGGCGGGTTAGCCCAACCCGCCCCTCTACGCATTTGTTCTTCAATCTAGAACTGGAGGAAGGGATGAGTAAAAAGCACACGGCGGAAGCACTGGTCGTCGCGTATCACGTGCGCGGACGACTCAGACGATCCTACTTGACCAGGCGATGCTTCACACTCCAAGACATCATCCGACAGGGAGAGGAACTCTTTCCACTATTCCTAGCTCGGAATCCCTGGATCTCCGTCGATTCCCAACGAAACACGGTGTTCGTCGGCGTCGACCCAGAGGAACAGAGCCTGACTGACGAGGCCAACCGGCGGTGCGCCCCGGAGTAATTTGATGCCTTGACCGGAGACCTTCCTGTCACTCCCGACTATTACCGGAATGCTGCATGGCCAGGCGTACTCCTTCAATGGCGCGCCGGGTAGTCACCTGCAAAGTGGCCAGGGAGATGAGCTTAGGGACTCGCGTGGCTGATGCGGGAAGCCCAGGCCGCCGCGCACGTCTAGTGCTGATCACAAGCCTATTGTTTTCGGCCGGAAGTAGGAGTCTTCTTCAGTACTTCTGCCGCCGCCTGCTTCACGTATCGATTGACTAAAACAGCCGGAGCTCCCAGGCGAGCTTGCACCGACTTGCCAAGTTCAGTGTCGGCGGCTGCGCCTGTCTTCTTGCCAACCAGGCGCTGCCCAAGAACTTCGACGCGCTCATTATCGGCTATTACGAGAGCTCCAAGCTGATCTATGTGGCGCGAACGCGCAACGGCTTTACGCCCGCTTCCAGAGTAGAATTGTTCAAGAAGCTACTACCGTTGGAAATCGCCGAATGTCCGTTTGCTAATTTGCCGGAAGCCAGAGCTGGCCGGTGGGGACAAGGACTGACGATTGCGAAGATGAGAGGCTGCCGGTGGCTAAGGCCGGACCTGGTTGGCCAGTTTGAGTTTGTGGAGTGGACGCCAGACAACCATCTTCGCCACACGCGTTTCATCGCCCTTCGTAATGATAAAAGGCCGAAGGACGTTCGGCGCGAATAGGCGTCAGGAGCTGACGCGCTATTCGCCAGTCAGCAGCCTGCGCAGGCGATCTCGAAGAACGATCCCAGCTGGACCGTCCTTCGTGGTCGGCTGAACCCACTGTTGGACTTTCTTGAAATGGATTCGATGTTCGATCGGCTTGCGCATAACGGTGACGCAAAACTCAGTCGTCTGGCGAGGAACGTCGGTGATGATTTCACCTTGCCGGAATTCGGCTACGGCGAGTGCAACGGCTTCGTAGAGCGAATCTGCGTCTACCTCGACCGAGTGGACGATGCCATCAGCATCGGCATACGAAACCCGGCAGCGCGAGAGAGCCATCGGTCCAATTATATCCACGGCTTCGCCTTTAATTCGCCTCTATGGCTCTAGACCCAGTTCCGGCCTAGATTGCCGGCGTTCTGGGATTGGAGACGATAACCGGACTTATCGGGCGGAATCCGTGCAAAGCCTTGTAAAGGCGTGGGTTAGTAGCCTGAAGTGCTCTAACGGCATTTCAATGCTGGCAGACATCTACGTCCGCCCTACGTTCGGTGGACCCCTGAAAACCGGCACTTCCCCCACGCACACTGTCCCCGAGGCTCCCCAGAGTAGTTCTTCAGCTACTTTGGGCCTTACGGATTCATCTTCAGCAGGTAAATGGCACCACTGAGTGCCCCCGCCGCAAGCGTCCGGCTATCCGGGGAAAACGCAAGAGCCATGATTAAGGCTGGATATTTCGTGCTCGCATACGGTTCGTTTTCGATTTGCGACCCTTGCGTCGTGGCCTCGCGATGCGTCATCTCAGGTAACTCGATCGTGCGGATTTCCCTCCACGTGGAGGGATCGAGCAGCTTGATGGTGCGCCCGCCCAGCGCCAGCAACTTGCCGTCCTTGGAAAACGCGGCGGAGCCGAATCCGGGTTCGAGTTGTGCAGTCCACTCGGCACTTGCACGCCAAGCCCCTCCGGTGATGCGGTCCGGCACGCCCGTCACATTGTTCTGCCACAGCATTGCCAGAACATTGCCGGGCGCAGACTGATGGGTGGTAACCAGCGTCTTACCATCGGGGGAGAATGCCACGCCCGTGACGGCGCCGGAACCCGGCGGGGTGTCCCAGTTCCCCCTCCACGTCTTGGTGGCAAGATCCCACTGGTGCAGTTTCCCGGAGGTGTCACCGATCACGATGGTTTTTCCATCGGGCGCAAAAGCAGCTGTTAGCGCTGTGGTCTCGGCTAAGTTGACTTCTTGTTCGACGGCCCAGGAACTCGTATTCCAAACCTTCACGTGACCATAGGAATGTGTCGTGATCAGACGTTTTCCGTCGGGCGAAAACTCGGTCCAGAACAACGTTTGCGTGGGATCTTGGCTCGGCGTCTGAAGAACCTCCAGCGGAGTGTTTAACAGACGGACCTCAGCCGCGCCCGGGCCCTGCATCGGCTCACCCGCGTCGTTTGCCTTCCAGACGCGCGCACCGTCGCGGCCTTCCGCGGTGGCGATCTTGGTTCCGTCCGGGCTATAAGCAACCATCCGCATGCCGACAGGAAACGTGCGAGCCTTGCGGTAGCCGTTGGCGTCCATCAGCATTACGGGAAAAAACTGGGTGACCCGGGCCAGTTCACCTCCATCGGGAGAAAACCTCAGGAAGAGCACCGAGGCGCCATTACCTGTGATGATGGGTATGACGCCGGGCTTCTGAGCCGAAGTGCTGACACCCGAATCCGCCGCGATCGGCGGCGCTCCGCGCCCTCCGATTCTTCTCAGTGCCCCGGCTGCCATCTCCCGGTTCTCGGGGTCGGAATCCTGCAGAGCAGCCGTTAGGGGTTGGACCGCGCGGGGGTCCTGGATGTCGGCCAATCCAGCGATAGCGTTGTGCCGGACGTTGGCGTTTGTGTCCTGAAGCGCGGCGATCAGCGGCTCAACGGCGCGTGGGTCCTTCAGCCGGCCCAATGACGCCGCCGCGTTCTGCCGGACGTAAGGGTCCGTATCCTGAAGCGTGGCGATGAGCGGTTCAACGGCGCGTGGGTCTTTCAGCAAGCCCAATGACCCCGCCGCGTTCTTGCGGACGTCAAGGTTCGTATCCTGAAGCGCGGCGATGAGGGGTTCAACGGCGCGTGGGTCTTTCAGCAAGCCCAACTCCATGGAAGCCGGCAGTCGGACTCTTGCGTCGGGGTCCCTAAGGGCAACGATGAGGGGCGCGGCCGTGCTCGGATCTTTAATCGCGGCCAACGCGCGAGCCGCATTCTGCCTGACTGTGACGTCGTGGTCCAGCAGGGCAGCGCTCAGCGCCTCCACCGCCCGCGGGTCAGCGATTTGTCCCAGCGCGTAGACCACCACCGCTCGGACATTGGCCGGGGCCCCGCCCTTCAGTGTGGCGATGAGGGGCTCGACCGCCCGGGGATCTTTGATCTCACTCAACTTATAAGCCGCGTTAGCCTTGGTAGCGGATTGAGGGCTTTGGAGCTGCAGGATCAAGTCGCTGACTTGATCAGACTGTCCATACTCGGCTGGTGTAAGCCCAGGTAAGCAGAAGCAGACCCAAAGGCCTACCGCAGACCACCGCTTAACTTGGAAAAAGCGGCGGGCTCGCAGCGAAAACCTCAGAAGTCTTGCAGGCTTGTTCATCGTTCTCTCACAGCCGGCGAATCAGATCCGCCCCAATTTGTTTTCGCACCGTGCATGCGCCCCTGGGTCCCTTCGTGATCGCCGCAGGTCATCGGCTTACCGTCCGCACCGGCAGGAGGCGATCGCCTTGTAATATGTATGCCGTCTCCGAAGTTCCCGAGAATGTCGGCTTGTTGTCCGGCGATGCGACCGGGCTGTTATAGAAGCCGGCCTTGCACTTGGCGGGGGTGGCTGTGCGGACCAGGATTTCTTTGCCAGCCGGGGTGTCTCGGATGCCCGACAGCAGATAGGCGATGCGCTGCGGCGGCAATGACGTTCGCGCCACGAGGCGAAAGGACTTGTTTTCGAACCGATAGACCGCGCCTGGTTGGGTTCGTCTTGCAGATGGTCCTGAAGAACGATGAGTTCGGCGACGCCGTCGCCCGCCAGGTCGGCAAAGCCTGCCACGATCTGAAGATTCGCACCCCAGGGAACGGCGTCTTGTTCGTGTCCCGTGAAGGGAGCTGTCAATGAGCCGTTATAAGCTGCCCAGTTCCGAGGCGGCCACGCCTTTCGATAGCCGTCGCCGGCGCGGACAAAAACCTCGGGGTAATATCGCACTTCGAAGAGACCGAACATGCAGCGCACGTCGAACGGCCGGCGATTCCACGCGATCAACTCGTACACTCCATCGCCGTCGAGGTCGGCGAATTCGTAATCGCAAAACGTAAACAACGGAACGAGGGACCGGCGATCGGGAGAGAGGAGGTAGGTGGTGCCCCAGTAAGCGCCTCCTTGAATGTCGATTAAGACGGTAGGAGCGTCCCTAGTGTCTGGTGGTTCGAAAAAGGTCACCCCCTCAATGGCCGCACCCTCGAGGAGGGTGAAGCCGTGAACCAACACCGCTTCACCTCCGCGCTGGCCGCGAAAAACCTCGATGTGATGTGCGGCGTTTCCCGACCCGCTTCCAGGATCCACCCAGCCCAGGAATAGTTCGATGCCGGAGCCATGCCAGAGCATTCCCAAAAGCTCCGGCACCGCTTGCCGGTGTCTGGGGGGGAGCCGGATGAGGACCCGGCCCGAAGGGGAATCAGAGCCCAGGACCATGCGTGCGTCATGGCTCAGTCGATAACCGAGGACCGTGTTCCGGCCCCAAACCACGGCACGGGTATTTGGCGTTCCGTAATAGAAGCCCTTAGAACGGCTCGTCTCTTTCTCTAGCCAAGCCTCCCCTTGCGAGATGGTCGCGGCATTTTGTGCCCGCATTGCCCGCTCCCGAGCTGCTTCATCGCTGCCAGGCTTGGCCCCTGGACGCTGGGCTAGGACCAGGACCGGGGTAAGCCACAGGACGAGCGCCATTCGCCACAAGTAAGTTAGGTTCATCTCGTTCTACTTTACGGCTGATTGCCAGCTGCTCCTGCACTCACCGCAGCCCGCCAAGATGCGCCGCTTACCGCTCGGCCGCCCCTTCGGAAGTCCGCCGATGATACTCGATGTCCCACTTAAAAGGGTAGGCCGAGTGTAGCAATCACTTCGGAGTCGGCGGCCCGACAAGGCACTCCTTTACCGGCACGCACGCGTTGAACCGAGCGCACCACTTGTCCAGCGGGCCGCATAACGGCGGAGGCCCATCAGGTGGCGGGGGACATGAGCTAGGCGACTGGGCCGCGACCACGATACAGTTCTCAATTCCATTGACCGTATCGCATGCCGTCGCCTGATTCGTTGAACCGATCCACCGAACATCGCCCCCTGCGGTTACGGTAGAGGCGTCAGTAAATCCGGCGTAGCAGAGAGTTGGATAGCCGGACGAATCACGGCAGTTCCCATTGAAACTCACGCCGACGTTTGGACCGGTACAGGAGATCGTCAGTTCCCGCAGGCAGTCGATCGACGCTGTGCAGACCGGGTTGGCGGGCGAGGACACCATCTGTGCAAAACGCGCATCGATGCGCTTTACGCCTTTGCCCTCGAGAGCCAAATACAGGCTCGACTCTCCCGCCGAATTCAGACCCGGATCGTAAAAAGCGGACTGCGGCAGTTCGATGGGCTGCTCGGACGGTTGGGCGTTGGTGGCGTTCAGCGAAATCCAACCCTCGCCGGAGTTGCTCGAGAACGCTACGCCGCCGGGGTATAACACGGCGAAACGCATTTGTGGCCGCCCCGGTGGGAACACCATCTCGGTCATCGAACACTGATTCCCAAAAACCTCCTTGTCCCCATAGCGCGAGTTGCCAGTGCCAACATCTCTGCAGGTGAAGTCGAACTCGCCCGAGTTGGTAGCGATATCCTTGAGCTGCTGCACCGGCCACCAGGATTGCCCGCCATCTCGGCTCACCTTGATCGCCGAAGGGGAGCTGCCGAGATCGATCGCCCACAGTTCGCT
>JBAUOG010001073.1:0-3076 GCA_049579625.1 Bryobacteraceae bacterium | reverse complement strand
GCACTCTGCCCGACGGTCCTGCGCGAAGCCATCTGAATCGCCTTTCCAACCGGCTCACCAAAATCCTCTCGCTTACCCGCAGACTCAACATCCCACAAAATTAGGCAGAGATTGGCCGGATAAACGCGCCACTCGGAGAATGCGCTGGATTACGTGCTTCGGAGGATCGGTCCCAGGATAGGCGCGCTGGGAAACTTGCCCGGTTTAAGACAGTGAAGTCTGGTGTCAATCATCCGCTGACAGGAGGCTCGACCCTTTTACCGACGATATCGCCGTGTATCGGTCCCGATCGTGAGACCCTAGGCGCAGGCCTTCAACAGAGGCGGTGGAATCCATGGATCATTACGACGAACTGCTCCCCACAGCCAGTTCAGCTTCATTCCCGGCAAGCAGTGTTGGTCGAAGGAGTTCACCTAAATGATTGGCAGCAGTTTACCTAAATTAGTCGTGTCGTTCACGTTTCTCGTCTCTTCCGGGCCGCCGACTATTTCAATCACTCTCAGTTTCACGAAGCCTGCCACTGAGAAGCTGAGTGCAACCGTCGTGAGTATTTCCGTTAAGAACATTTCTTCAGAACCTCAGAGTGTCGCGAAGAGCGACGCGTTTTCCGATTTTTCAATTCGACTCACCGACGCAACGAATGGCCTAGAAGTTCCACTAACAAACGAGGCTAAGGAACTTCGCTCTGGAACAAAGCGTGGATTCCAAATTAGGAGTGTTCACGGCTTCGACCTGCCACCCGGCAAAGTCTATACGGAAGATCTGGAACTGGGTCGTCACTTTCAGATAAAGCCAAAGGGCAAATACAGGCTTCGAGTCAGCCGCGACTTCGGTAGCCCTCCGTTGACAGTAGATTCTAATGTCCTGGTGATAGAACTGGATTGAGGAGCTATCGGAGACCGCGAGGTTCTCAGATGCGAAATGCGCCGATCCGACCCGGTCGTGACCGGTGATCCGCCCGGAAATGGCAAGAGGATTCAAGACGATAACGCCGTGTATCGTTCCTAATCCGCCGAAACTTCGAACATCGAGACTTCCGGGGAGCATGGCAGAGCGGCAGACCATTCTCCGAGTGGCCGACAATCCGGCCATGGGTAAACGCTGCGCCGTTACTCATGGGCAATCTTGCACGAAGCTGATCTTCGAACGTGCGCGAAAACGTCGACTACCCGGAAGTGATCTGCGCTTCGTTGAAACCTGCAAGTTCGAGGCAGTCGTGATCAACGCTAACGCTCAGACACTCCCCCGGTGGTCAGACCAGGGTCGATGAACCGGATCATCCAGGCGGAGCTCTCCTTCGGGTCGCTCCTCCACTGAAGGCGTTGCTAACCTTGAGCAATGCTTCGCCGTGGGTTCTGCAGCGCAGCATGCGGATCGCATGGTCGCGGGCCGGCTATCAATCTGAATGCTGAGATGCTTGGGCCCATGCGGATCTCAGGTTAACCTTCATCGGGATCTTCTTTCGAGAGGCAAAGCTTTTACCTGTTTTCGGCGGCACACTAACCGGAGTCTCTGGCTGACCATTGGTGATCATTTTCCTGGCCCAAGGGAAGCCCCATTCCGCTTCTCGGTCCTTTCGGACTCGCGGGCCAAATCGGCTCGATCGGGTATGCCCGGCCACGGCGCTTTGGAGAAGCTCGATCCGTGGCTGGAAACTATTCGAGTTCTCTGGCCTGAGTGTCCCGCCCACCTGAGCGAGGACGGAAGAACTTGATCGTTGGCCGGGGCCTCGCCGCACTGGCAGCAGAGAGGCATGGGATGATCGATTTCACGCTAATCTAAGCTTGAGACTGCAACGGTCAAGACGACGCCCGAATCTGAACGCATACGCGGAGCGTTGGGTGCGCTCGGTGAAAGAAGACTGTTTATCGAAGTTGATCCCATTCGGAGAGCAGTCATTACGCCGGGTTCTCTCCGAATACCTAATCCACTTTCATCTGCTGTTGTTCCCAGACGCCTCGCCCGGCGATTCTCCCCGCGGTTAACCATACGTTGTCGAGTACGTCTGGGCGGCTTGCTGAAATTCTACTCGCGAGCCGCATGAGTATTTCGACCAAAGAGGGTGAAGCTCAAGCTCGATCTGGGATTTCCGGTTGTTGCGCATCCGGAGCACAGCCACGGCTACACACCGCTGCACAACGCCGCGTGGGCTGGGTCGTCCGACCTGGTTGAGTTGCTGATCGCGCGCGGCCATCCGGTTGACATTGTCGATCCGGCATATGATGCCACGCCTCTGGGCTACCCGCTTTATAACTGCCTGGCGGAGAAGCGCCATCCGGAACGTGAATTCGCGCGCGTGGTCCGGGCGCGGCTCGCAGCCGGATGTCCGCTCGGCAACGAAGGATACCCGACCCGGCGACGCTTCGGTGGACGAGATATGCACGCGTACATTTGAGCAGTAGGATCTGGTGGCACGGGATCGCTCAGCGCCGCGCCGTCCGCACCAGCATCTTGCGTATCAGCGCCGCGCGAAGTTGACTCCGGCAAACATCTCCCCTCTCGCCGGTGACAATCCACTGCTGCAGCGGCGCGTGCCAGAATGGCGAATAAATCACGATGCCGCGCGCGAGCAGGGCGGCGGTGTAGGAAAAGGAGCTTTTCGCCATGACGAAGATGTCCGCGGAGATCAGGCTCTCCAGGCATTCGAACACGTTGCCGCCGAGATGCAGAATGGCCCGTTTGAGTATCTCACCGAAGTCCTCCTCGTTACCTTGCGAATATACGTGGAATTCGTGGGGCAGCGGTGCGAGCGAGCGCGAAAGCTCGTCGATCTGAAGTGCCACGTGACTGTTGGACGTGAAGCGCTCAGCCGCGTGCCCGTTTACGTCCCCTCTTCGAATGTGGACCGCCACGACGAGCCGTTCCCTGCCTTCGCCTCGCGCCGGGGAATTAATGCGGTACTTCCGAAACAGCTCCGGCTGGATCAATGAATAAAAATTGGGATGCCGATCCGCGTACTCGTGGCATTCCGAGGCGACCAGCAGCGTGGGCTCCGCAGGCGGCTGCGGAGGAACATCGAAACTGACTTCACTGGCCGGAATTATTCTGGCCCCACTCAGGTCGAAGGAGTCTGCCC
>JBAUOG010001072.1:0-3005 GCA_049579625.1 Bryobacteraceae bacterium | reverse complement strand
GCTTGGGAGGCCTTAGGAATCCCGCGATTGACGAGCTTTGTCGCGTTTGGGGACACGCCTACAGCGCGCACGGCGAGCTGGCGCTCCGCCGGCGCTTTGAGACGCTGGAAGTGAGCATGACATCAGTCCGGGTGTCCCCGATGAGCTGAGGAGCGCGCCGCTCGGATGAACATGCCGCAACCTCTTTCATCATTGAGGGTGTGCATTCCTGCGCTCATGCTGAGATCTGTGCTGGACCCGTGAATCCGCTCGCCGACTCGCGGTTCAGTGCTGGAGTTTTCACGCCGTGACCGTCGCGTCTCGGTAAGCGTCGCGAAGGTTGGGGCTGTTGGCAATTCCGCCCTACTGTATCTCGCCGAAATACACGTCTTCCGGGACGCTGCCGTCCAGCAACTGAATGGTCGTCGCCGGCCCCAAGTCCGGGTTATTCCATTCGCGAAGCGCCCAGACCACACGCTTGTCGGGCGTGAGTTCCAGGGCTTGAACCTCGGCATTCGACTTATCGATGGTTGTGCTCCAACTGTTGACCCAGTTGTTAATCAGGGTGTTTCCGTTTGGCAGACGGCTGGCCGTTTGAAATCCCGAGAGGCGGTAAGCAGGTACATCCTCCGGCTTGAACTCCCAGACCGTCAGTCCGTACTGATCCACCTCGCGCACAACCTTCTTGTTGGTGGCGATCAGGGTATTGCCGTTCTTCAGTCGCACCGCCGACCAGGGGTTCTCAATCGCGACTGACCAGACTTCTTTGCCCGTGGAATCATATTCCGAAACCTTCTTCATATCCATGTGGGCAACCAGAAGCGTGCCGGTGCCGGTTAGACGCGCGCGGCGAAACTGGCCGTGAACACTCGCCGGATTGCCCGTCTCGATCGCGAACACCTTCTCACTTGCGCCAGTCGCGATGTTCACGACTCGGAGGATTGCCGGATTGCCGTTCTGGATGAACAGCACCCGATTCTTTCCGATCGGCTGGGCGGTGTGGATCTCGGTACCCGCGGGCGCGTCATAGTTCCAAACCACATCCTTTGCCGGACTGATCATCGTCACCCCGAACTGGTGCGCAAACACAACGTTTCCGTTCGACATGAGCACTGCATCACTAATCTCGCCTTTCCCATTTGGCTCCTGGTACGACCAGACGACCTGCCCTGCCTTAACGATGTACATGTCACGTTGCTTCTGCTCACCGGCATAGAAGAAGTCGTGCTGAGCCAGTCCCTTCCCGGGCAAGACTGCTGGCGCCGCGGGAGTGCTCGCTGCAGCTTGGGGTGGCGGGGCCTGCGCAACAAGGCATGCTGCGCAAAGGACACCGAGTAGCGCATGGACAGGAAGTTTCATGCCACAACGATACACCTCGCGATAGATACACTGGAAGCTTGTCGCAGCTTCGACGCTGCCACCGTCGGGGGTTTCAACTGTCATTTGTCCAAGTGAAGATCGGCCGAGCGGTCGCGGCTTCGGCGGCACTCTCATTCTTGCTACTGCCGGCGAAGGGATGGTCAGGAGACGATACGCCGCCGCCCACTCCGGTGTTCACCGTTGCGTGGAGCACCAGTGCCGGCAACGATCCCTACCCGTACATGGAACGCTCCGGCGCGTTGAAGAAGTGGGCCGATCGATATCACCTGCAGATCAAGCTGGAGCGCCTTGACTATAGCGCTGCGATTGACGCCTTCGCCGCCAAGAGAGTGGACGCGTGCGTGATGTCCAACATGGAGGCCATCACATCGGCGATCGACACAACCGTTGTATACGTCAACGACTCCTCCGCAGGGAACGATATGATCCTGGCGCGCGATGGCGTTGAACTGAAAGATCTGGCCAGCAAGAGAACCCTGCTAACTCAGAAGTCGGTATCGCTGTACCTACTGGAGCGGGCGATGGCGATGCGGGACATGGAATCTCAGATTCCGAGCCTGAAGCTGGTCGACACCGCCTCCGATGGAATCGCACAGAGGTTCCTAAAAGATCCAACCATCGATGTGGCCGTTACATGGAAGCCCATGAGCAGTCAGATCCTCACCGGCGGAAAAGCCAAGAGTCTTTTCAGTTCTTTCCAAATTCCGGGCGAGATTGTTCATTTCCTGGCAGCCCGGACAGAGGTCATCAACCGGCCAGACGGCTCAGGCGAACGCTTCGCCAAGGCTCTGACGGGCGCGTGGTACGAAGTCATGGCGCAGATGGCAGCGCCCGCCATTCAAAAAGAGGTCCTGCCTGCAATGGCTTCCGCATCGCAGAACACGCTCGAATCGCTCAAAGAACAACTCAACTCAACCCTATTCTTCATGGATCCTTTAGCTGCCCTGAAGTTTGAAAACAGCACCAAGAGCGATATGGAAGCGATGCGATTGTTCTGTTTCAATCACAAACTACTCGGAGATGCACAATCGCCGGAGGATGTTGCGATCGAGTTTCCGGACAAATCCATACAGGGAAAATCGGGTCACGTTCGGCTGCATCTGGTATCGAAATACATGGGGCTAGCCGTGGTGCGGATGCTCTGACAACCTTACGGCTTGGGCGCCGGAGCGGCCGTTGGTGGTTGATTCCCCATCCACTGCGGGTCTGTGAGATTCCAGCCGCCGCCAAGCGCTCTGTAGAGCTGAACGATTACGGTACGGCGACTGGTTTCTGTCATGGCGAGCGCGGTTTCCGCAGGGAACAGAAGCTGCTGCTGCTGAAGGACTTCGTAATAGCTGGCCTTGCCGGCGTTGTAGCGGAGCAACGCGATTCGCACGGCCTCCTGGTAATTTGTCACGGCTCGCTGTTGGTCGATGCGGATGGCGTCATACTTCGTGCGGGAGATTAGTGCGTTTGAGACGTCCTGGAAGGCGTTCAAGGCTGACTGCTCATACTGCAACTTGGTTTCTTCCCAGAAAGCGATGGCCTGCAGTTTTGCGGCTTTGAGCTGGCCGCCCCGAAAGAGGGGACCGGCCAGAGTGGCGGCGGCACTCCAGGTTGTTGCCTTACCAGAGGCTAAGTCTTCAAGTGGAGCGGTGCCCCGT
>JBAUOG010001071.1:0-23573 GCA_049579625.1 Bryobacteraceae bacterium | reverse complement strand
GAGACTTGGGCCGATTCACTTCAGCTGCAAAGGCGCGATTGGAAACATCCGATTTGCTGATCTCGCCGATAGTGCTGCTGGAATTGGAGTATCTTTACGAAGTTTGGTGGCATTCTGCTGCCGGCTTCGCGACCTGCAATCGAAGCTGGCCGCCGAGTTGGGTGTTTCCGTGTGCCAGCGCAGGCGCGGCCCTGGATGAAAAATGGACCCGTGATCCGTTCGACCGTATGATTGTCGCGAATGCCAAAGCCAACGGCATCGCGCTACTAGTGTCTTCCGACGAGGAAATCCGAAAGCACCATGCACGAGCGGTTTGGTAGGGACCGATCTTCAGGCGCGGCAAGCGTACAGGACAATCCCAAAAGCGGACACCCCCCGTCGGCCGCAGTCTCGCGACCCCCCAGACGACTCATTAGAATCAAGTGCTTGTGAGCACGCGCAAGCTGGCCTGTGAAGTGCCCTATGGAAAGCAGAACGGGCAGACAAAATGGATATACCACGGGGGGAAGAAGTAAAGCGGAGGCGGACCTTACGCCGTATTGCCTTGATCGTAGTGGGTGTGGCCGCCATCGCCGGGATTACCTGGGCAATGAAGGGCTTGAAGCCTGCGGCGCCCAGCGTTGACGGCGGTACAGTTTGGCGGGATTCCGTGAAGCGAGGTCCAATGGACGTCAATGTGCGGGGCATCGGCCGGCTGACTCCGGAAGAGATCATCTTCTTGCCGGCCGCCTTTGAAAGCCGGGTGCAGAAGATCAACCACCGTGCGGGCGACAAGGTCAGTGCAAGCGACGTCATCATGGTGATGAGCGACCCCGACATCGAACTCGAAGCGGAAAAGGCGCAATGGTCGGTGCGGCAGGAACAGGCCAAGCTCTCTGATCTCAAGATTACGCTCGAAAGCACCAAGCTCGACCAACGGGCTACGCTGGCCAGTCTTGAATCCGACTACACACAGGCCAAACTGACGGCCGACCGCGATCTCGAACTCACGCGGCTGGGCCTGAAATCGGAGCTGGAGTCCCGCCTCTCGGTGGATAAAGCAGAGCAGCTGTCCAAGCGGCTCGCGCTTCAAAAACAGCGCCTGGAGATCGGCGACGACTCGATCAAAGCACAGATCGGTGAACAGGAAGTGGCCGTCGACAAGGCGAAAGGCGACTATGAGCTGAAACGCAAGCAGGCCGATGAGTTGAACATCCGGTCCGGCGTGGATGGCGTTGTGCAAGAGGTCCCCGTGGAAGTGGGACAGCGCGTTCCGGCCGGCACCATTCTTGCGAAGGTCGCGCAGCCGACCAAGCTCAAGGCCGAATTGAAGATCGCCGAAACACAGATGAAGGGCATTGTGGTGGGCCAGATCGCATCCATCGATACCCGCAACGGTTTGATCCCCGGCCACGTGATGCGCATCGATCCGGCTGCGCAGAACGGAACCGTGATCGTGGACGTGAAACTGGATGGCCCGCTTCCTCCAGGCGCACGGCCGGAGCTGAGCGTGGATGGCACGATCGAACTGGAGCAGCTTTCTGAGGTCGTGTATGTCCAGCGGCCCGTGTTCGCCCAACCGAATTCGTCGGCCAGCGTATTCAAAGTTGAGCCCGATGGCAAGGGCGCGTCGCAAGTGAAGGTCAAGTTCGGTACTTCTTCAACCAATACGATCCAAGTGCTGGATGGGTTGAAGGTCGGTGATGTCGTGATTTTGTCGGATATGTCGCAGTGGGATTCCCAGCCGCGAATCCGGTTGAACTAACCGGGAGCGTGGTTCGTATGTCACAAGGTAGTGGAGGAGGCAACAGCATGAGTGCAGCACCAGATTCGATGATTCACCTGGATGGTGTCACGAAAGTGTTCGTGACCGATGAAGTGGAGACCCATGCTTTGGCCGGGATCCACATCGATATCAAGAAGGGAGAGTACGTCTCCATCTCCGGGCCTTCGGGCTGCGGCAAGTCGACCTTGCTGGCCATCCTCGGCCTGCTTGATTCACCCACTTCGGGCACGTATGTGCTCAATGGGCGCCCCGTGCAAGGGTTGAAGCTGTCGGAACGGGCGCGCATCCGGAACCGCGAAATCGGCTTCATCTTTCAAGCGTTCAACTTGATTGGTGACCTCAATGTCTACGAGAACGTCGAGTTGCCGCTCACTTATCGCGGCATGGGCTCGGCCGACCGAAAGAAGAAGGTTCACGAAGCACTGGAGCGGGTGGGCATGTCGCATCGCGTGAAGCACTACCCATCGCAGCTCTCCGGCGGTCAGCAGCAGCGCGTCGCGGTGGCCCGTGCCTTGGCCGGCGATCCGTCTATCCTGCTCGCTGACGAGCCAACAGGAAACCTGGATTCTCAAAACGGCGAACAGGTCATGGACCTGATGCGCGAACTGCACCGCGGTGGCGCCACCATTTGCATGGTGACTCACGATCCGCGCTACGCCCGCTACGCCGACCGCGCCATCCATCTCTTCGACGGCCGCGTGGTGGAGGAAAACATGGAGGTGCCGGTCTAATGCGAGAACAGAATCTGCTACGTAGACATATCGACCTGCTGGCGGTTGCAGGGGTCTTGCTCGGTTACTTCGTGTTCAGCGGCGTGCAAACCTGTGTGCTGACGCCGTCCGGCGCCGCGGCCCGGATCCGGCTTGAACGTAAGATGCACCCCGTACATGTGGACAGCCGCCAGTTCCGTTGGATGCGCATGGCGAAGGCGTTCCGCATACAGCTGGTGTAGCAGAGATCGGTGGGATTCCCGAATCCGCTTGCTAACGCGCGCGGTTCCGTGCTGGACGCGCAGGGTGCCGGCTCGGAAGAAATACCGAACGAAAGCCGAGATAACTCTCGGCTCAGCAGGCTAACAGCCTGGGCCACGGTTCTGTGTGGCAGGTCGGTGAGGGGTTGGTTTGTCTAACATTCCTGGTGACCTTCAATACGCCTGGCGGGCGCTGCGCGCTCAACCGCTCTTCTTCGCGGTGGCCGTATTGTCGCTCGGGCTGGGCATCGGCGCGAACACGGCAATCTTCAGCATGATCGAGTCGTCGCTTCTGCGAGGGCTGCCGTTTCGCAATGCCGACCGGCTGATTTATGTCCGCGACCATCAACCGTGCTGCGAGACAGCTTCCGTGTCGCCGGGCGAGTATCTGGACTACAAGGCACAGTCCAAGACTCTCGACGGCCTGGCTGCTGTTTCCTGGCAGGCGCTGACATTGACCGGCAGTGGCGAGCCGCAGAAGCTGAGAGGCCAGGCCGTCACCACCAACTTCTTTGAAGTGCTTGGCGCGCATGCCCAGATTGGACGGCTGATTTCGCCATCCATCGACAAGCCCGGAGCCGCGCGTGTGGCGGTCATTAGTGACGGGCTATGGCGCAGCCGCTTCGGCGCCGATCCGACGGTGCTGGGCTACGACATCACGCTCAACGGCAACAGTTTCAAGATCGTCGGCGTGCTGCCGGCCAAGCAGCAGTATCCCCATGACGCCGATGTGTGGGTGAGCCCCCGCCTTGCCGTTCCCGAGTACCTCGAAGGTCAGATTGCCAAGGATTACGACATTACAAAGCAGTTCGGCAACCACTGGCTAGTGGGAATCGGCCGGCTGAAGCCGGGCGTTTCTCTTTCGCGTGCCCGAGCGGAACTTAAGACCATTGCCGCACGCATTGCGTCGGAACACCCCACCAGCAAAGACCATTGGGCAGTCATGTTACCTTTGCAGGACACCCTGGTGAGGGATCTTCGGCCGGCGCTGTGGATCCTGCTTGCCGCCGTGGTTGTGCTGCTGCTGATCGCCTGCGCCAACTTGGCTGGTCTGCTGCTGGCGCGCGCCACCGCGAGGTCGAGGGAAATGGCGGTGCGCATTTCAATGGGTGCCACAAGCTCGGGTATTGTGCGCCTGTTTCTGGCTGAGAGTCTGCTCCTGGCTTTGCTGGGCGGCGTACTCGGAATCGCGCTGGCTGCCGGCGCACTTCGATTGATCCAGCATTACTCGCCCTACGATCTGCCTCCTGCGCTGGCCCCTGAGCTCAATCTGCCGGTGTTGGCGTTCTGTTTCGCGGTGACCTTGGTGACCGCCTTGATCAGTGGAGTTGCTCCGGCGTTGCAAGCCGCCCGAGTGGATATCAACCAGGGTTTGAAGGAAGCTTCCAAGGGTTCGGCGGGTCATGGCACGCAGCGCTTGCGGCGGATGCTGGTCGCGGGCGAGATTGGGCTCTCGGTCATGCTGCTGATCGGTTCGGCGCTGCTGATTCGCAGCTTCTCAAACCTCATCTCCGTTGATCCCGGATTCGATCCGAAGAACGCTACCTCAGCCGTCGTCACGCTTCCTGAAACCCGCTATTCGCATGAGCAGGTAACCGCCTTTTGGGATCGCCATGGCGGGTCTGCTTCCTGCCCTGCGGGCCTCTAGAATCGATCCGGTGTCTGCTCTGCGAAGTGAGTGATGACAAGATGAGAAGTCATGATTAGTTTGCGAAACGTTGAGAAGTACTTCGAGCATGGGCCGACCAAGACCTTCGTCCTCCGGCGAATCGACCTCAATATCAAGGAGGGCGAATTCATCTCCATCATGGGGCCGTCCGGGGCGGGGAAGTCGACGCTCCTGCACCTGCTGGGGATGCACGACAGCAGCTGGACTGGCGAATACTATTTCGTCGATCACCCCATCCATAAGCTGAACAAGAAGGACCGGTCGGAACTGTACAAGAAGTACATCGGCTTTGTCTTCCAGAGCTATCATTTGCTCGATTCGCTGACTGTCTACGAGAATCTGGACATCCCGCTGTCTTACCGGAACATCAAAAAGGCGGAGCGCGAGAGCATCGTCTGCGACGCGCTCGACCGGTTTAACATGGTCGGCAAGAAAGACCTTTACCCGAACCAGCTGTCGGGCGGCCAGCAGCAACTGGTGGCGATCGCGCGGGCGATGATTGCCAGCCCCAAGCTCATCCTGGCGGACGAACCGACCGGCAACCTGCACTCGAGCCAGGGCAAGGAGATCATGGAGCTCTTCAAGAAGCTGAACGACGAGGGCACTACGATCGTCCAGGTAACGCATAACGAAAGAAATGCCGAGTACGGGCACCGCATCGTCAATATCGTGGATGGCTGGATTGAGAAGACTTGAACATGGGCGGGAGTTGGCAGTTTGCAGAAGAGGCCGAGCACCGCTCTCTAACGGTCGCGGCTCTGAAGCGCGTAATCGTGGATGGATGGATTGAGAAGACCTAAACGTGAGCGAGACCTGGCGATGCGGCCTGCTGTGAACCTGCTCCGTTACAATTGGCTCCGGACTGAGCGAAGAGCCACATGAAACTCGTACCCTCCCAGATGCGCATCCTGGTCGCGGACGACCAGATCGACGTCCTCGAAGCGCTTAGGCTCCTGCTGAAGAGTGAAGGCTACAAGATCGAGGCCGCGGAATCGCCCGAACAGGTTCTGCGGGCCATCGAGCAGAAGGACTTCGATCTTGCCATCATCGACCTGAACTATAGCCGCGATACGACCTCGGGCCAGGAAGGCTTGGACCTGCTGGCTAAGATCCAGACCACCGATCCGATGCTGCCGGTGATCGTGATGACGGCGTGGGGCAGCGTCGATCTGGCGGTGGAGGCCATGCGCCGCGGGGCCAAAGATTTCATTCAGAAGCCGTGGGAGAACGAACGGCTTTCGTCCATCGTCCGGCTGCAATTGGAGTTGAGTGAGGCGTTGCGCCGCGGACAGCGATTGGAGGCGGAGAACGCGCTGTTGCGCGGTGACAACCTGCCGACGATGATCGCGCAGGCGCCCGCCATGCAGCCGGTGCTGCAGTTGATCTCACGCGTCGGTCCGTCTGATGCGAACGTGCTGATTACGGGCGAGCCCGGTACCGGCAAAGAGGTGGTGGCGAAGATCCTGCATGCGATTTCTCCCCGATCGAACAAACCCATGGTTCCGGTGAACGCGGGCGGCCTGGCCGAAGGAGTGTTTGAGAGCGAGTTGTTCGGCCACGTCAAAGGCGCCTTTACCGACGCGCGAGTAGACCGCGTGGGGCGCTTCGAGCTGGCTGACGAGGGAACCTTGTTTCTCGACGAGATAGCCAACGTGCCCATGAACCTGCAGGCCAAATTGTTGCGGGTGCTGGAAATTGGCGAGATGGAGCGGGTGGGCTCGTCCAAGACCAAGAAGGTCAACGTGCGGGTGATCTCGGCCACCAACGCGAAGCTGCTGGAGGAAGTAGAGAACGGGCGCTTCCGGCAGGATCTGCTCTACCGGCTGAACACCATTGAGATCCATCTGCCACCGCTGCGCGAACGGCGCGAGGACATAGGTCCGCTGGCCGGCCATTTCCTGGGGGTTCATTCGCAGCGCTACCGGAAGCAGTTGGCGGGCTTTGACCACGCGGCGGTGCAGGCTATGTACGAACATGTCTGGCAGGGGAATGTCCGCGAGCTGAACCACGTGATCGAGCGGGCCGTGCTCATGGCGCAGGAGAACGTTGTGCGGGTCAGCGATCTGGCCTTGAAGGCGGGGGTGAGCGGTTCGCCGCGCCTTGAAGATATGAGCCTGGAGGATGTGGAAGCGTTTCTGATCAAGAAGGCGCTGGCGCGATACGGTGGAAACGTCAGCCATGCCGCGAACGCGCTGGGACTGAGCCGCAGCGCGTTGTACAGACGGCTGCAGCGATACGGGCTGTAGAGAAGCTGTGAAGGATTCAGAATATGGCCGCGGGCGAACGTGGATGAACGCGGATTGGCGTTGGGCCGACCTGAATTCCGCACACGGGCTGATGTCGGCGAAAGCCGAGACGAATCTCGGCTCAGCAGGCTGGCAGCCTGCGCCACGCACTTCTGAAAATGCTCGTGGTGGCAACCCCTACCATCATTGCGGGCGCCGGAGTCTCTCCTAAAGCCATGAAGTTTCGCGTCAGCCACGATCAGCGGGTCCTGCTGATGGCATTGCTGGCAGGACTGCCGGCAGTAATCGTGTGTCTTGCGCTGTTGTTCGGCGAGAACCATGAGACGCGAGAACGCTGGACGCTCGGGCTGCTGGTTGTGGGCTGCTGGGTGAGCTTCTGCTTTGCTGCCCGGGAGCGGGTTGCCGGCCCTCTGCGGACGCTGGCCAACCTCCTGGAAGCGATGCGTGAGGGCGATTACTCGATCCGTGCGCGGGTAGAGGATCCGGCCGAACCAATGGGCGAAGTCATGGTCCAGGTGAACGCCATGGCTGCGACTCTGCGTGCGCAGCGCCTAGGCGCTTTGGAGGCCACGGCCCTGTTGCGGAAAGTCATGGAGGAGATCGAAGTGGCGGTGTTCGCCTTCGATCCCCAACAAACCTTGCGCCTGGTAAACAAGGCGGGCGAACGCTTGCTTGGGCAACCCGCTGAGCGCTTGCTGGCGCGCGATGCCACCTCGCTGGGGTTGGCCGAGTATCTGGTGGGCGAAGCCGAAGTGACGCTGCAGCGCAGTTTCGCCGGAGCGGCTGGGCGGTGGGGCATCCGCCGCAGTGGCTTTCGCGAAGGTGGCGTGCCCCACCAGTTGATTGTGGTGACGGATCTGACCCGGCCACTGCGGGAAGAAGAACTGCAGGCCTGGCAGCGTCTGGTGCGCGTGCTGGGGCATGAGCTGAACAACTCGCTGACTCCCATCAAGTCCATCGCGCGCAGCCTGGAAATGCTGGTGAAAGCGGACCCGCGGCCGGAAGACTGGGAAGAGGACATGGCAAAGGGCCTGAACGTGATCGCCTCCCGGTCGGAAGCGCTCAGCCGGTTCATGAGTTCCTACGCACGCTTGGCCAAGCTGCCGACGCCCAAGATCGCGCCGGTGGAGCTGAATACGCTGCTGCGGCGGGTGGTGACTTTGGAAACGCGGATGGCGCTGATCCTGGAAGATGGCGCCCCGCTTACCATCCAGGGCGACGCCGACCAGTTGGAACAGGCGCTGATCAACCTGGTCCGCAATGCAGTGGATGCCTCGCTCGAGACGGGTGGCCGGGTGATGGTCCGACATCATCAGAACGCGGAGAAGGTGGAGATTGTGGTCCGCGATGAGGGGCATGGCCTGTCGAACACCGCGAACCTGTTTGTGCCGTTCTTCACCACCAAACGCGGCGGATCGGGCATCGGGCTGGTGCTATGCCGGCAGATCGCGGAAGGGCATAACGGCTCGGTGGCGCTGCGGAACGCGAAGGATGGGCCGGGATGCGAAGCGATTCTGACCTTGCCGGTGTAAAGCGGCGCTATCTCGTCAGGGTGGCGCGAGCGCTCTCTTCAGCGCCATCGGCATGGTACGAGCTGCGAACCAACGGTCCGGCTTCGACGTGCGCGAAGCCCATTTCGAGGCCGGCTTTCTTGTATTGGTCGAATTCAGCTTGCGGTACGTAGCGCAGGATCGGCAGATGCTTGGCCGAAGGGCGCAGATACTGGCCCAGGGTGAGGATATCTACGCGATGGCGCTGGAGATCGCGCATCACGTGCAGCACTTCGTCCCGGGTTTCGCCGAGCCCCAGCATCAGGCCGGACTTGGTGGGCACGTGCGGGCGAAGCTGCTTGGCATAGCGCAGCATGTCGAGGGACCGTTCATAACGAGCGCCGAGGCGAACTTGGCGGTACAGGCGGGGCACGGTTTCGGTGTTGTGGTTGAGCACGTCCGGATGGGCGTTCATAACAATGTCCATGGCTGCATGCGAGCCCTGGAAATCGGGTACCAGCACCTCCACCTTGCAGCCTGGAACGCGCCGGCGGATGGCCTGAATGGTCAGGCGGAAGAGTTCGGCGCCGCCGTCGGGCCGGTCGTCGCGGTTAACGCTAGTGACGACGGCGTAGCGAAGACCGAGGGTTGCGCAGGCTTCGGCGACCCGGCGCGGCTCGTCCAGGTCGACTTCGAGCGGAGCACCCTTCTGTACGGCGCAGAAACCGCAGCGGCGAGTGCAAACGTTGCCGAGGATCATGAAGGTCGCGGTCCGGCGATTCCAGCATTCACCGATGTTGGGGCATGCGGCGCTCTCGCAGACCGTGTGCAGGTTGAGGTCGCCGACCAGGTCCTTCAGCTCGCGATAGTTAGCGCCAACGGGCGCCGGGGCACGCAGCCAGTTCGGACGCTCCAGTTGATTGGAGATAGAGACAAGCACTCTCTTCAGTGTAGATGGGGCGGTTTACGTTGGAGGGTTTCGAGGCGAGCCTCGATGACGCGCTGGGAGTCGAAACCCGTGAGTTTGAGCAGGCCGGCGGCGGCCTGCTCCAAAGCGCGCCGCGGGATCAAACCGATCAACTCGCTATGAGCCACTTCAACGCCGCGTTCTGCGGCGAGGCGTGCGACAGCCTGATAGGCCACGTGCACCGGGGTCTGATCGAAGTCGGTCAGGTTCATGGACACTTGAACCTGACCGCGCGAGGGGAGCGGAAAGCCAAGTGCTTTGACTGCCGGAAACCCCCCGCTGCTGGTTCGCATGGCGCGGGCAATGTCCTTCGCGATGCTCAGATCGGTCGTGTGCAGGTTGATGTTGAAAGCGACCAGAAGCTTGCGCGCGCCCACTATCACGGCGCCAGCTGTTGGGTGAAGCGTAGGACCACCCAGATCAGGCTGCCTGGTTTCGTCCAGCACGACGGCCTCGCGGAGGCCTTCAAACTGGCCGCGGCGAACATCTTCAAGGCGAATCCGGCCGGGCTGGCGCGCGGCCGCCTCGTAGAAGTAGACCGGCACGCCTGCTTCGAGCCATATGCGCTCACCGGCGCGGTGGGCGATGTCGATGCAATTGCTCAGAGGCGTGTCTCCGAGCGGAACGAAGGGCAGCACGTCGAGCGAGCCCAGGCGCGGATGAATACCCTTATGCCTGGTCAGGTCGATGGTCTCAGCGGACTTGATGGCGGCGCGCACCGCCGCCTCGAGCACCGCTTCTTCCGGGCCGGCAAACGTAATGACGCTGCGATTGTGGTCCGGGTCGCTGGTACGGTGCAGCAAGAGCACGCCCGGCACGGCGGTAATCTCGGCGACGATCGCATCGATGACAGCGAGGTTTCGGCCCTCGGAAACGTTCGGTACACATTCGATCATATTGAGTCCTGCCTAGGCTCAGCCGCGCATAGCTCAGCCGCGGATTAGCTCAGCGGCCTGCTGCGCCCACTCTCCAGCTAGTCCGATTAAACACCACCACGCCGCGGCGAATCACCATGCCGACGTAATTGATGCCCAACTGGTGAGATATGTCGCGATAGTCGGATAGGTTGAGGACGAGGATATCGGCGCGCTTGCCGACTTCGAGGCTGCCGCGGTCCGCGCCCCAGCCCGCAGCATAAGCCGCATTGATGGTAGCGGCTGAAATTGCCTGTTCCAGAGTCATGCCATGACGGAGAGCCGCGAGTTCAACAGCGGCCTGCATGCTGAAGCCGGGGCTCTGTTCATCATGTCCGCTGGCAAGCACCGGGATGCCACCGGCCGTGATGAACTTGGCCAGGATATGCTGTTCGGCAACTGGATGTGCCAAGTCAAGAAGAGGTCGGAAGATGGCGGCGGCGGGAAGAGACGCGATAGCGTTGAGACTCCCGCCCGGACACAGCGACGGACCGGTCACACTGATCAATCCGTACTGAGGGGCGAGCGTCAGGAACTTGTCCTCCACCTCAGAGTGGGAAATAAGCTTTAGCTTCAGCCCGGCGGAGTGTGCCATGCGCAAAGTGCGGTGGAACACGTCGAGTGACGCACCGCCCGGATGCAGTGTGAGAAACCGCGCCTGACGGTGCTTCGCGACGTACCGGAATAGCTCCGCGAGCCGGGTTTCCCACCCTTCGTCGGGGTGTTTGTCGGGCAAGTGCAGACGCCAGGAGTGGACGACGTCCTGCTCCACGCCGACCTTGAGGGCTTGGCGAAGCAGCGGCAGATCGTTGGCAGGATCCTCGTTTCCGCCGGATTCCAGTTCGATTGAGGTTGTGCCGTAATGAAGGCAGCTGCTGACTAGCGTAGAAGCGTCATTCCTGATTTGGAGGAAGGACTTCCGCCTCTTGGACGGCAGGAAGACGCGCAGACCGAGGTCGATGAAACCGGGCATGACGACACGCCCGTGCACGGGAATCTCGACTCCTTGGCGAGCCTCCCGAAGGTTCTCCATGCGGCGGGACGAACCTACCGAGTGAACGATGCCGTCGCGGATTAGAACGGCTCCGTCTTCGATGATCGATAGATCCTGAAGGCCAGCGCCACTACGGAAGCTGGGGGTGCCGCGCAGTGTCAACAACTGCCGGGCACCTCGAAGCAGAATCGATTGGGCCAGACATATTTGTTCTAACACATACGCTAGGAGACGCGTGCGGCTGGAAATTCGGAAACGTCCAGAAACCTAGTCACAAGAGTTAGAAATTTTTCTCAAAATTTTTTTCTCAATCTTTTTCAAGAAGATGCGGGGCACTTGCACAACTGGAGATGCCCGGCATAGTTCGGATTTCGATTTTGATGTGCTTTACTCAAGTCGCCGGTGGAGTTGAGCGCTTCTCCGGTGTGACTTGCGTGATTAATTCCTTTGTCGAGGCCGGCAGGCTGGTTACTTGCCGGCCTCGTTTTTTTAGGACGCATCGGGTCACAAATTCACCGAACTGCGGAGCAAAAGATGGGAAAGCTACATGTAATGCCTTCGCCCCCACCCCACGTTACGGAGCCAAGCCCGAAGGCTGCAAAACAAGAACAGAACATGACGCCGGATCTGAGCATCTGGAAGTCAGCACCGCGTGAACGGACGCCGGATTACTTTCCGGTCTACGGCAGAGTGTCGCGTGCCATGCAAGGCGCGATGCGGCGTTGGGTTCGGACCTGGTTCCATGCCAACCCTGAACTCCTGCAAAGGCCGCACTGTGCGTATCCTTTTCTGGTGTTTATGTGTACCACGCCTTTTTATGGCAAACCAACCAATGTCTTTACCTACGACGTGCAGAGGACAGACGGACTTGTGAAGGCATACAAGTCGGCGTCAGCGAAGCTGAAGGCTGAGTTGGCAGCTCTGAATACGCGGCGGTTTGACTGGTTTACACGGGAACACTACTTTGCATATCGCAGCAAGCATGTCGTGGAGTATGTCTCGAAGAACCAGCGCTCGATTTACAGGATGTTCAACACTGAAACCGAATTGATGGACTCCATTCTGAAGTTCACACAGATTGACATCCCGTCTATGAAATTCGAAGATGCGCTGGCGGAACTGCGGCGGAGTTTTCGGGTCGACCTGCGCCGGTTCTCGAACGAAGTCGATTTAAGTGAACATGCGGACGAGTTGCTCCGAATCGCAACGGAGGTGCTTCTGACCAGCGAGGCTGAAGCGGACTCCCTGCCGAGAGCGGCGTAGGAGTTTTTCCGTTCAGCAACGTCCGAAGGTTTTGCCACGGTCTGAGATAGAATTCGGACCGAGCGAAGCAAATCATGACACGAAGAGGTTTTCTTCCGTCACTGGCCGCATTGGCAGCGATCGGAAAAGCGGGTGAGGCGAAGGCCGCGGGCCAAGCCACTCCTCAATCCACTTCTCAACCCACCCCTCAAACCAGCAACCAATCCGTGCCGCCGGCTTTCCTGGAAAAGCCGAAGTTCGGCCGCATCAAGCAATCTGTTTGCAGCAGTGTGTTTGGAAAGGGTATGACTTTTGAGGAGCAGTGTAGGCTGGCAGCCGATCTCGGCTTTCAAGGCTACGATCTGCGCACTCCGGAGCAGTGGCCCATTCTCAAGAAGTACGGATTGCTTTCCACCATGACGATTGGCGGCGGCGGAACTTTGCCGGTCGCCCTAAACCACAAAGAGAATCAACCGGCGATTGAGAAAGCGATGCGCGCCATGCTCGACCTCTGCGCCGCGGCTAACTCGCCGAGCCTGATCACGTTTTCCGGGAACCGGCTGGGCATCAGCGACGAAGAGGGCATGGACAACTGTGTCCAGTTTCTGAACAGAGTAAAAGCCCAGGCAGAAGACAAAGACGTGAATATTTGCATGGAACTGTTGAACAGCCGCGTTGATCACAAGGACTACCAGTGCGATCACGTGGATTGGGGCGTAGAGATGTGCAAAAGGGTGAATTCGCCGCGAGTCAAGCTTTTGTTCGACATCTACCATATGCAAATCATGGATGGCGATATCGCGCGGCGGATACGCCAGACCATTCAGTGGATCGGGCATTTTCACACTGGCGGTGTGCCGGGACGGCATGAGATTGACGACACGCAGGAATTGAACTACCACTTTGTCGCGCAGGCCATCGCGGATCTGGGATACCAGGGATTTGTAGCGCACGAATACTCGCCGACAGCGGGTCGGGATCCGGTGGCATCGCTGAAACAGGCGCGGGAAATCTGGACGGTGTAATTAAAAGAGCCGCACTGCCCTAGGGCGGTACGGCTCTTTCGTCTTATCAAAAACCTACAGCTTGACGGTGACGGTCTTGACTTCGGTGTATTGCTGAAGGCCGTACTCGCCCAGTTCGCGTCCCAGGCCGGATTGCTTGAATCCGCCAAAGGGAGCGGCTGCGTCGAAAACGTCGTAGCAGTTGACCCAGACGGTGCCCGCGCGAACATTGTTGGCGATGTGGAGGGCCTTGGTGACGTCCTGTGTCCAAACAGCGGCAGCCAAGCCATACATGTTGGCGTTAGCCCGCTCGACGAGGTCGTCCATATCGCGGAACTTGAGGATGCTCATGACGGGCCCGAAGATCTCCTCCTGGGCAATCTTCATGTTGTCCTTCACATCCGCAAAAATGGTGGGCGCCACGAAGTAGCCGCGATCACCAACGCGCTCGCCGCCGCACATCATATTGGCGCCATCGCGCTTGCCGGACTCGACGTAGCTCATGACCTTGTCGAATTGATCGTTGTCGACTTGCGGCCCCTGTTCCGTCTTGGGATCAAGCGGGTTGCCAACGGTGCGGGCCTTGGCGCGCGCGACGCTGCGCTCCACGAATTCGTCGTAGATCTTCTCTTCGACATAGGTACGTGAACCGGCGCAGCAGCACTGGCCCTGATTGAAGAACAAGGCGAAATGAGCGCCCTCGACGGCTTCGTTAATCGGGGCATCCGCGAAGACGATGTTGGGGCTCTTGCCGCCAAGTTCGAGAGTGACGCGTTTCAAGTTCGTTTCAGCGGCGGCCTTCATGATGAGTTTCCCGACCTCGGTGGAACCGGTGAACGCGACCTTATCGATGTCCATGTGTCGGGCGATGGCGGCACCCGCGGTGGGGCCGAATCCGGCAAGGATGTTGACGACACCCTCCGGGAAGCCGGCTTCGAGGATGAGTTCACCAACACGGAGCGCGCTCAGTGGGGTTTGCTCGGCCACCTTGAGGATGACGGTATTGCCGGCAGCGAGCGCCGGAGCAAGCTTCCAGGCCTGCATCAAAAGCGGAAAGTTCCAAGGGATGATTTGTCCAACGACGCCCACGGGCTCGTGCCGGGTATAGCAGAAGTAGTCGCCCGCAATGGGAATGGTTTTGCCTTGGATCTTGTCGGCCCAGCCAGCGTAATATCGATAACACGCAATGGTTAGCGGCAGGTCGGCTGCCATGGCGATATGGCGGGGCTTGCCATTGTCGAGCGACTCAAGCGTCGACAACTCATCCTGGTGCTTCTCAATTAGATCGGCGAGGCGGTTGAGGAGCTTGCCGCGCTCAGAAGCCGACATCCGCCGCCAGTGGCTCTTCATGTGGAACGCTTTGCGGGCGGCTTTGACGGCCAAGTCGACGTCCGCGGCGTCCGCTTCGGCGACTTTGGTGAGGACTTCGCCCGTGGCGGGGTTAATGGTTTCAAATGTTTTGCCAGATACGCTGTCAACCCATTTGTTGTCGATCAATAGTTTTGTCTGCCGAATTGCGACGTGGGTTTCGGGCGGGTTAAGAACAGTAGCCATAGTTCTCCTTTGGGATGCCAACCGTCCTCGATGCTCTCCGGCTGACGTGGCAGGAGGAACGGAACGGTGATTACGGCATGATATGTCAGATTTTCGATCCTGACAAATGGGAGACGCCGCGACCGGGGAAATCGCCGGAGCCGGTGGAGTAAAAGAGTGCGAAGACAGTGGTGTCCGATTGGTGAGTTGGGCGGCGAAGGCCTATGCGGGCGGTTCTGTCAGCATCCGCTTGTTGACCCGCGCGGTTCTCTGCCGGGGTTAGCAAACAGATTCTGAACGCAATCAGTTCGGCTGCTTCGATGAGTGTGCCAACGATCAATCGATCCGGGAGGGGACCGGTTGCCTCTCATGTACAATCGTTCTCCGGAATACTTTCGATTCAGATCGACAACGGGGATAAAATCGTAAACGGCAGAGCCATGAACATTTCCGTCAAAAGCGAGTACGCATTAAAGGCGGTTTTCGATCTTGCGGTTCAGTATTTGAACGCTCCGCCGGGAACCGTGCACATGAGCCCCATCAAGATCGCGGACATCGCGAAACGGCAGAAGATTCCACAGAAGTTTCTCGAACTGATTCTGGCCGGGTTGAAGCAGAGTGGATTCGTCGATTCCAGGCGAGGGGCTGAGGGAGGCTATCTCCTGGCCCGGTCTGTTGACAACATTACGGTCGGCGAGGTGCTTCGAGCCGTCGAGAACGTCAAGGGCGGTTCGCGTACACATGGGAACGATCCATTTGGGGAAGTTTGGCGGCAGGTAGATCAGGCCATCTCCGATGTGTTGGACCAAACAAGCTTCGGGGATCTGGCTCGGGGATGGCAAGCAAGGCAATCGCACTATATAGCGAACTGGGATATCTAAGGAAAAAGGAGGCTGTGTGGTTTACCAAGACAATTCACTTAGCATTGGCAAAACGCCGCTCGTGAGGTTGAACCGAGTAACCGATGGCGCAGGCGCGACAATTCTAGCGAAGATTGAGGGGCGGAACCCCGCTTACTCGGTGAAGTGCCGGATCGGCGCGGCGATGATTTGGGACGCCGAAGAGCGCGGGTTGCTGAAGGCGGGAAAAGAGATCGTGGAGCCGACCAGCGGTAACACCGGCATCGCGCTCGCGTTTGTCGCGGCGGCTCGGGGCTATCCGATCACGCTGACGATGCCTGAGACCATGTCGATTGAGCGGCGGAAAGTATTGAAGGCGCTCGGTGCGAATCTGGTGCTGACAGAGGGGCCGAAGGGAATGAAAGGCGCCATCGCGAAGGCGGAGGAGATTTTGGCTTCCGATCCAGACCACTACTTGATGCCGCAGCAGTTCAAAAACCCCGCAAATCCTCTAATCCACTTCAATACAACCGGTCCCGAGATCTGGGAAGATACCGGCGGCGTGGTCGATGTGTTGGTTTCGGGTGTAGGAACGGGCGGGACAATCACAGGTGTTTCGCGCTATATCAAGCATGAGAAGAAGCATCCGCTGATCTCAATTGCGGTGGAACCAACCCACAGCCCGGTGATTACACAGACCATTCATCACGAAGAAGTAAAGCCCGGCCCCCACAAGATTCAGGGGATCGGCGCGGGGTTCGTGCCGGACACGCTGGATCTTTCGATCGTCGACCGCGTTGAACAGGTGACGAACGAGGAATCGATTGAGATGGCTCGCCGGTTGGCGCGCGAAGAAGGCATCCTCTCCGGTATCTCCTGCGGGGCCGCCGTGGTCGTCGCAGTTCGTGTTGCCCGAGAGCCGGAGATGAAAGGCAAGACGATGGTGGTAATACTACCTGACTCCGGCGAGCGTTACCTGAGTTCGGTGTTATTCGAAGGCATGTTTGAGTAGCTACTGACTAGCAAAACAACGTGTTCTTGGGAAAAACGTAACTTTTTGCGTCGGAAACCCGTTATAAAGGTACATCCCCGTAACGACGGCGGGCGCTTCACCCCAATACCCGAAACCCCGAGCGCCCGCCACCCCAATCCTCACAGTAAACGCCCGCTTAGAGACGCGGAAGCTATCGGCGCGATCGCCCGGCGTAGCCCGGAAACAAGCAGGCTTTCGGATTCCGGGCAAACCTCCGCGAAGAGGGCTTCTGGCCGCGGATGAACGCGGATTCCCGGGGTGAACCCCTTGGCTGAGATACGCAGAATGAACTCAGCTCGTCTAACGGCTGTCAGATGCCTGCGTACCAGGCGTATCCACCTTCCGGAGCCGAGGAGCCTAAACCTTTGCCAAATCGCTTCAGGCTGTCCGTTACGGTGAGCCGGGTGATGTACTTGACGCTCTTGTAGCCGAGTTGCCGGGGTACACGTAATCGGAGAGGTCCGCCGAATCCGACTGGAAGCTCACCGCCATTCATGCCGTAGGTGAGGAATGTTTGAGGGTGCAACGCATCGGCCATGTCGATACTTTCCCACCAGTCTGGTTGAATCGAACGGTAGATGACGTACCGGGCTTGGGGGAGAGTCCCCACTGTGTCCAGGATGTGCGAGAGAGGCACGCCAATCCACTCGGCAATGTAAGACCAGCCCTCCTCGCACGCCAGATGAGTGATCTGGCTACGCCTGGGACCGCTCTTGATTTCAGCAAGCGAGAACGATGCCGGGCGGACGACCATTCCGTCGACGGCCAGCCGCCAGTCGGCAAACCCTCCTTCCTGAAGGCGCTTGAAGTCGTCGCCCAAGGTATCCACCGCGTTGGCGAACGGAGTTTTTGAAATCTGACTGGGAGAGAACTCGCGAGCCAACGAGTGACTGGTGAGTAACCGCTGCGCCGCATAGGTCAGCGTTTCTCCCGGGCCGTACAGGCCTCCACCATCGGGTGGGATCAGATCATAGCGCTCGGCAAGCTTCGCAGCGGCGGCGAGCCCGGAGGCGCCCGCTATTGCAAGCGCACCGCCTGCGATGAGCTTTCGTCGTGAAAGCTTATTCATATTCGCTCCATTGGTCGAGCTGGACGCCCTGTGATCATCGCTCGCATACGGTTTCGGAATCCGGTAAGACAAACCATGAGGACGTGAACTAAAAGGAAAACCACAAGGAACACCGAGACGAAGAAGTGGATGGTGCGTGCGGATTGCTGGCCACCCAAACTAGCGACCGCGGTTGGAAAGGCAGACGCGAAGCCGGGAGACATTGCCAAGCCGGTCCAGACCACCAACGGAAACAGAATGAAGATTACGAATAGATAGGTGAGCCGTTGAACCACGTTATACGACGATGCTTCGTCCTCACTTACCGGCCTGAAGCGCAGATGTTTGGCGATTACGATGGAGAGCGCCCGCCACGAGGAGTCAGCGCGAGCGGGGAGCAGATTCTTCCGGAAATGCCCGCTGAGCAATCCATAGACTACGTAAAGTAAACCGGTCAACACCGCGGCCCAGGCGGCTTGGAAATGGAGATAGCGGCTCCAACCGTTCTGGTCAGGAAGCACGTAGCCATAGCCGGTCGGGACGGTTGATCTCGAGGCGGGAATCGGCAGTTTGAACAGCGGCGTGGTCAGCACGTTGCCGGTTTCGCCCCAATAGAACCGCGGATGAGAGATGAGAATTTCGACTCCAGTGACGAGCAGGGCCAGGAAACACAGCGTGGTGATCCAGTGGGTGACCCGGATCAGAGCAGAGTGCCGCGAATGAGCGGCGGTGGCTGGCACGGCCGAAAAAGATGTCGGGAGCCAAACGGAATCGGCCATTTGCGAAATTGTAGCAGCTACTGAACAACGCGAGAGGGTTGCGGCGAGCCTATAGGGAGACGGACTTGCATAGCAAGCGCCTCAGCTGCCCCCAACAAGAGATCCGCCTTCTCCGATGACGGAGGGACGCCATCAAGAAAAGCAACTGTCATGGCCGGTTCGTTTTGAATTCCGATCTGGACCATGGGCGGCAGGCCTGCCGTGAAGTGATTGGGGGGATTACCTTGAACAGGGCCGGTCAGTTGAGTTGCCAGGTCGAAGCCGCGTTTCAACAATTCACGCAGCGCCTCTGGGTTGCCCTGGGCAGCGGCCACCGAGACCTGCGCGGAAATCACGTTGAGTTGCACGCGGGGGTCAGCGGAATTCATGTCGCGTTGTACAGAGTCGATCAGATCGGCGGCCTGCTGCGGATGCTCGCCGGCCATAATTCGGGCCACGTCAAGAGAGGTCTTGCCACGCTGATCATCGGGTAATTGCTGGGCTTTGGCGATGGCTGCGTCCGCGTTGATATTAGAAAGGGCCAATGCGTCCATTTCTGTTTGGAAGTTCTGACCGGCTGGCGTGTGAGGGGCCCTTGTCCTGAAGGGTTGGCCGAATCTCATGGATCGAAGGTTTCCCTCTCTGGTCGCTTCCAATCCTGCCTGTAACTCGGGCCTGGCGGCACTCAGTTCTTGCACCAGTTCCGGGTCCCGGTTCACTAATTGACCAAAGTAAGTGAGAGTCGCATCGATGGGAGTGTTGACGGCGACCTTGCGGCCGTCACGCGTGTAGACCTCGGCCTCGAACTGGTTTTTGTTCGGGTCCATCGCTAAGATCCTGTTGACGAGTTCGTGTAGCGCGGGTTTTACCAGATCGAACGGCAGTCCCCCTGCGAACACCTGAAGCATGCCCCCGAACTCGAAATCATCGCTATCTTGACGGGCCGATTTCTTATACCTCACAAAGGCCGGCTCAAAAACCGAGCGTAGAATCTCCACAGCGCGGGGTTGATCGTCGCGCCAAAAAGGAGCCGACGCCTCCATGGTGGTGTAGCCAAGGGCCGAATAGGGATAATGCCCTCTGGCTCCCAGTCGCTGCGCCGCTTGCTCGACGATTGGCAGGGCACTGGCGCCGCCCCGCGCAATGACCGCGGAGAACACTTCATTCACCACTTGCGCCAGCACCGGGGTGCCGCTCCCTTTGGGAGCCAGTACCTCGAGATCCGCGGCGTCCAGCAGGCCCAATGCCCCATTTGGATCCAGTCGAACCAGAACGGCCATGGCGGAACTCTGGGCGTAGGAGCGGGCGGGGCCGCCTTTCACCTCGCGGGAGATCAGGAACAACTCGTTGGCCCACTCCCGGCTGAGATCGGCCCGATAGCGCGAGGCAAGTTCCGTTTGCCGTGTCAACGGTTGCAGGCGTGCCCCCGGCGGGATCTGCCGCCCGAGATCGTGGCTCTGTTCAAGCAGGCTGACGATCGTGTCCGTTACTCGCGGGTCAGGCGATGTCGTCGCCGCGTGAGGGGCTTGGGCGACCAGCATCTGCCATAAGCCTCCGGCCAACGCTAACAGAGACACGGCGCAAGATCGTCGCCTCATTGGAGACTCCCGATAGCCGAGTATACGCGTTTTGCGGAGGCTTACCCAATGCCGGCGAAAACGGATTACAGCTTCTTCCGCGCAACGAATCCGTTTTCCGCGGGCGCGCCCGTGTACGTGCCCGTTGCAACCCGCTCCCGCACGCTACTGATGGTGCATTCGCCGACCTTGGTGACTACCCGGTCGAGAACTTCTTTAGTGTTCGGGTCTCTCACCACATGGTCAATTCTGCAGATCTCAAATACATCGCCGGAGACCACGCCGTCATTCGTTCCCGCCGTGATCACCATCGTGTTGTCTGAAATATCCGCAACATAGGCTTCCAGTGAGTGCGGTTTTCGCTTCATACCTTGAACTTGTTTGGTAAAGAGGTCGGCGAGTTTGTTCACGCAATCCATGGTGGCTTCGCCGACGATCGTTTCGGCGAAATTGGCGGCGCTGACATCCACGACGCCCGATTTCGTGCTGGTACCCGCACCCCAGCTTTTACTGGTACGTTTGGACTCGCCGCGCGCCTCGCCCGTGGCCACCACTTCCGAGGTTTCGGCGTCGATAAAGCGATAGTTGATCGCCACCACGGCCTTCTCTTCCGTCTTGGTGCGCGTGAACACGCTGCAGGCGGTGCAAAGGTCCGTCGTCACAGCGCCGCCCGCGGTATGCTTCTTGTCGTCGCGGCCAAAGATGATGACATCGCCGGCGAGCACGGCATCGACGCCACTGATGCGGCCAATCTGAGCGCCAGTTCCGGCCTGCACCATACCCCCCGCGTTCCGCTTGAGTTCGGCCTCAATCGCGTCAATCTGGGCGCGCTCCACCACCACCACCTGGCCCTGCTGCGCCAGCCGGTTCTGTAGCATCGACCGGATTGCTTCGCCCACTTCCTGTTTTGGTTTGTACTCGAAGGTGTAAACCACCACGCGCTTTTTCAGCGAGTTTGGCACTGCGCCGGAGGGTTGCGCCGCCACGGAACTAGCTGGTGATGCCGGCGCTGGTGCAGTGGTCTGGGCGGCTGTGAGCCCAGCCGTGGCCACGACGAGGGCTAAGAAAGAAGTCTTCGTTCTCATGTCTCCTTGCTATCCCTGCTCATCGGCAAATTAACGCGGAGCACAATTGATAACCGGTAGCGGCTTCGGTAGTATCGAAATCCCGTTGGCATTCTGGATGTCGAGAGTGTAAGTTCCGCTCGATGCGTCAAACGGGATTTGCAGCCGGCCGTTTGCATCGGAGGTCACCCTTTCAGCCGGAAAAGAAATTGTTTTCCTACTCGGACTCGCGATCACGTAAGTGGACGTTGTGGGCGCTGCGTAGTTCGTGGTCAAGGAAACCGAGCTGGTTCCATTGCAAGTGACGCCGGTGACGCTCAGCGGGCCTGAGGGGTCCGCGACGGCTAGATTATTCTTGATGTTACTGCGACTGCTATTGACGACACCTGCGGCGGCCGCCGGCACGGGCGGGGGCTCCGACCTGCTGCCGCTGATTCCCTTGGTGGAGACTGCCCGCATCGCTGCGGGTTGGACAGACTCTTCCGGGACAGACTCCAACTTGAAGGTTATTGAGGAGCGCCTCAGAGCCTCGGATGCTCCATTGGGAGTGGGCTCATTCAAGATGATGATCAGGGCTTGGCTGGGGTCACTACCCTTTGCCTCGAAGAAAGCAACTCGTGCCTGCGTGAGGGCCATGGTCGCATTTCCTGCCGCCTCTAGTGGCAAACTGATCCCTGTTACGGTTGCGCTACCCTTTGCCGTCCCACCACCCTTAGCCGTGGTCCCGGTTTTGACAGCCAGGGCGTCTGTGCAGGACGTGGTGCCGGTACAGGCCTGGCAGTTAGCTAATACTTCCTTGCACGAATAATTCGAGAAAGTAAAACACTTCCCATTACTGTTAACGCAAATCGTGCACTTCGCCAGCGAAGCTTTCGCTCCAACCAACAAAAACACCACGATCAGCATCAGATGGGTCCGGAACCTGGTCATTGTCGGCTCTCCTTCGCCTCGCGGCCAATACCCGAACGCCAGTTTGGTCCTTGGTTTACCACTGCCGGGTTCGCCAAATTGCAACTAGTATCGCGGTGACTTGCCGCCCTAGTTTACAGCAAATTTCAGCTTTGCGTGTGCAATCAATTAATACGAATGTAACGAAACGTACTGCGCTCAACGGTCGGTCGAGCAGGTTGAAGCGATCCCCACGGCTTCATTTGGCCGCCGCCGAACCAGGTGTTGAGCGGGCGATGACGACGACTGCGGGGGCGCGAATCTTGCGCGAATCGTTTACTGCTTCACGCTCTCCAGCAGTTTAGCTTCAGCGGCAGACGGTGGTTCCGCGCGGCCACCCAAATACTTGGCAAGGAAACTCTCGGTGGCGGCGTTGAATGCCATATTGTTTGTTGGCCGGGCGAAGCCGTGTCCTTCATCCGGGAAGACATAATACTCGACCACCTTGTCGTTCTTTCGCATGGCGGCCACAATCTGGTCACTCTCGGCCTTGTTCACACGAGGATCGTTCGCACCTTGCCCAATCAGTAGCGGAACCTTGATCTCACCGGCCTTGAACAGCGGGGACTGCGCTTTCAGGATTTCCTCGGAGTCGCCCATACGCTTGTGAAACGTGGAAAGCACGGTTGACCAGTACGGTGGAATGGTCTTCAGTAGCGTGTTTAAGTTGGAAGGACCTACGATATCCACGCCACAGGCGAACGCGTCGGGCGAGAACGCCACCCCTGCGAGCGTCGCATAGCCACCGTAGCTGCCGCCCATGATGCAGACTTTATTGGCGTCCGCCACGCCCTGCGCTACTGCCCAGTCCTTTCCGTCGAGCAGATCGGTGTGCATGGCGCCGGCCCACTGGCGATCACCCGCATTCACGTACTGCTTGCCATAGCCCGTGGAGCCACGAAAGTTGATCTGCAACACGGCGTATCCACGATTCGCCAGCCATTGCCCATAGCGGTCGAATCCCCACACGTCCCGGCCCCAGGGGCCTCCATGTACCAACACCACCATGGGTAGATTCTTCGCTTCGACGCCGGCGGGCGTGGTGAGATAGCCATAGATCCTCATGCCGTCGCGTGCGCGGAATTCGACAGGCTTCATCGAAGCCAGTTTGTATTTCTCCAGCGCGGGACGATTACTGAACAAAAGCGACGCCTTCTTGGCCGTACGGTCGTAGAGATACCAGTAAACGGGAGCATCGTCGCTGACGTAGGCGACAACCCACTTGTTGTCGTCAAGGTTCCGCGAGAGCGAGGCGATCTCCCCGGCGTGCACCTTCTCCAAGACCGCATAATCGGCCTTGATCTGGGGATCGATGAAGTCGTATTTAGTGCGCTCCTTGACGAAGGTAACTACTTCGAGGGCATTCGTCTTGGGCTGGGTAACGATACCCCCGATGTCGAACTGAGGGTCGGAGGCGAGGACCTTGCGCTCACCGGTTGCCACATCGATCTCCAGCAACCGGGCGGCATTCACCTCGAGGCTCGTACCGATCCAGATTTTCTTGTTATCAGG
>JBAUOG010001070.1:0-2532 GCA_049579625.1 Bryobacteraceae bacterium | reverse complement strand
GTGAAGTCGCCGGACGGTGGAGTCTGGTAACGGATCATTCCATCCCGGTCGATTAGCACCTGCTGGGGAACTTGCGGCCTGTCGTTCGCGGCCATGCCCATGAAGTTCATTACGACAATAGCGTTGTTACTCGGTGAGCCGGCGTCGATCCAGCCAACCGGGAATCCGACCTTCAAATCTGCGATGAACTGCTTGATCACCGCCTCGTCAGTGGTATTCACCGCCACATCCAGCGCTTGAAACCCCTTTGGCCCCAGCTCGCGCTGCAGAGTGGTCATCACCTTGGAAGCCTCCTGGCAGTGCGGGCATGTGGTCTGAATGAATTCGAGCGCAACCACCTTGCCCTTGTACTGGCTGAGCTGCTTCTGCGCTCCGCCGGGAAGCTTGAAGTCCAGTTCCGGCGCCTTACGCAGCGGCGGCAAGCCCGGTAGAGCCTGTGACAAAACGGGTACTGATGATATGAGACAAAACGAAACCAGCGCGGCGGCGCACAGTCGAAGGGTTAACAAAGTAAGCGATTCTCCTTATTTACGTGTACCTCATTCGGACGGCGGCAATTTGCCTCCGCAGCGTTTTTTGGGCCAGCGTTCCGCCAACGAGGCAGCTTCTTTCAACCCAAGGTCGCGATATGCTCAAACCTTAGCTTGTGTCATCTTGCCGGCTGACTATGAACGCTCGCGCCGCCACCTTTGGACCAATCCTGCTTCTCGCCGCAGTCACCTTTGCACAAGTCGCGCAGCAGACGGGCTCGGCGGAGGGCCCCAAACTCCTGAAGACACTGGCGGCGAAGTGCGACAACACAAAGCAATATTCCTGGGAAGGCGAGCTGCTGGTCGAAGGCAAAAAGGCGAACTCGCCCTGGCAGCTTCTGTCGCAGGCCAAGGTGAAGCTGGCCATTGCCGACAATGGAAGGTCTTATCTGCGAGTCGAGCCTCCGCAGCAGGACGAGTACCTGTTGGTTTCCAACGGCCGAGAGTCGTGGGCATACTTGCCGCAGCGAAAACAGTATACGCACGAAGAGTCGGCGACTCTCGCCGCAAACGCAGGTGATGCCGGCGATGATCAGGAAAACCAGGGCGACAATGCGGACCAATCGCACGGCTTTGCCGAAACCTACGCCCGTCTAATCGTGCCCACCATTTCGGCGGCTTACAAGAATGCGGGTGGTTTCGCTCTGCGCCCAAATGCGGAGTTGAAAATCGGCAAGCAGAAAGTTAGTTGGCCGTCGGTGCTCATTTCCACCAAGCCGGATGATCAAAAGGCGAAGGATCTCATCGAGTTCGCCCTCGACCCGGACCGTGCCGGATTAGGGCGAATCGTTTGGGTCAATATTCACGAGAAAGCGCCTGAGGCGTTCTACATCCGGACCACCGTGCTTTTCACTTCCTTCTCGGTCGGCGAAGAGGTGCCTGAGGCTCTTTTCACCTTTGATCCGCCGAAGAAGGCGAAGCTTGTCGAGACGCTGCCGATCCCAGGCTTCGAAGGCTCTGCGGTTCTGAACCACCCGGCGCCGGACTTTGAATTGAAGACCGGTGCCGGAGAAAAGGTCCGGCTCAGCGATTATCGCGGCAAAGTCGTGCTGCTGAACTTCTGGGCCACCTGGTGCGGACCTTGCCGCCAGGAGTTGCCTACCGTCGCCAAGCTCTATGGCGAGTTTAGGGATTCCGGCTTGGTCGTATTCGGCGTGAACGATGAGGACAAGGGCACGGCGCGCAAATACCTGGAGAAGCAAGGGCTGGCATTGCCGTTTCTTGACGACAGTTCGCAGAAAGCGCATCGCCTGTATCACGTGAACGCGATCCCGACGGTCTTTCTCATCGATCCCCAAGGCAAGGTTGTGAAGTACTTCCGCGGCGGACACGACGAAGAATCCTTTCGTGCCGCGCTGAAGACGGTCGGAATCGGCAAGTGAGTTTATGAAGATAAAGACTTTGGTATCGATCGGGGCACTGCTTTCGTTTTGGACCGTGTCTGCTGGGACGCTGGGATTCGTCCAACAGCATTTCAGCGACATCCACTTCGAGAAAGGAAAATGGGACCGGACCGTGCAGCTACCCTGCTTTACCTACACGGCGACGGAGAGCGCCGCCACCGTTGAAGTCCTGCGAATAGGCACCAATAATCTGGTTCCGTTTCGCGCCACGAAGGGGCTCAAAGTAACGGTTTGCTACAACACCGCCGCGTTTGACGAGGGGTTCGAGACCGGCTTGCCCGCGCCCAAAGCCGCTGCCGAGAAGCCGGCGCCGTAGCAGAATTTCGCTCTTCTTACGGTCACGGCGCTATCCGCTTGCTGACGCGCGCGGTTCTCTGCTGGAGTCTTAACACGTTCCCGTTCAGAAAACCCAGCCTTTTCGGGCTGCGAGATCATCTGAGAAAGACCGAGCCGTGAAACCCGTGGAAAAGCCCAGCCCTCCCGAACGATTGAAGACACTACTGCCCGAAGTGTGGGCGCTCATGAAACCGCGCCGGAAGCTCCTGCTGGCGGGCGCCGGACTCATGATCATCAACCGTGTCTGCGGTCTGGCTCTGCCG
>JBAUOG010001069.1:0-7620 GCA_049579625.1 Bryobacteraceae bacterium | reverse complement strand
CCTCCACCCAGCACTCCGGCAGCGCGGCCGTTGCGCCCTGTCGCCGGCGGAGGAACAGTTTCTGGCACCGTGACCGATGATACAGGCGGTGTCATTCCCAACGCTACCGTCACGCTGACTGATGCCGATGGGGGTACGCAGACCACCACAACCCAAGGCGACGGCTCTTATTCATTCAAGAACCTTCCGGCCGGCAGCTATAAGGTCACCGCCGCGTTCACCGGTTTTGTTCCGTCGAACTTAATTTCAGCTCAAGTCGCGGCGGGTCACACCATCACGGGCACAATCGTGATGAAGGTGCAAGCGACCACGCAGGAAGTGACGGTCGCCGGCGAAGTCAACACGGTCGTTGGCGTCGACCCCTCGCAAAACGCCGGAGCACTGGTGCTTAGGAAAGAAGATCTCGACGCTCTGCCGGACGATCCGGACGATCTGGAACAGGACCTGCAAGCACTGGCTGGCCCTTCGGCCGGCCCGGGCGGCGCCCAAATCTATATCGATGGCTTCACCGGTGGCCGCCTCCCCCCTAAGGAATCAATCCGCGAAATCCGCATTAACCAAAACCCCTTCTCGGCCGAGTACGACAAGCTCGGTTTCGGGCGCATTGAGATCCTGACCAAGCCTGGTTCCGACAAGTTTCACGGACAAGGACTCTATAGCGTCAGCGACGATGTGTGGAATTCGCGCAATCCGTTCATTCCGGAAGCCGCGCCGTTCATGACGCAGTTGTTCAGCGGGAACGTGAGCGGCCCCATCAACAAACACGCCAGCTTCTTCATCGATGCGGAGCGCCGCATGATTGACGACAACGCCATCATTAACGCGGTTGAACTCGGGCCGGCGCCCACCTTCACGCCCTATAACAACCAGTCGTTTTATCCCACGCCGCAGCGCCGCACCACCGTCAGCCCGCGCATCGATTATCAGTTGAATACCAACAATACCTTGAGCTTTCGATACGCCTATCTCGAAAACGACATGGAAGTTTCCGGCATCGGCCAGGTCGACCTGCCCTCGAACGCTCTCAAGAGCGTAACCCGCGAACAAACTGGCCAGGTCACGGAGACAGCCATCCTCAGCCCCAAGGTGATTAATGAAACTCGCTTCCAGTTCGACTCGAATCGGCTCAATCAGGATGCGTTCGAGAGTACGCCGACACTGGCCGTGTCCAACGCGTTCGTGTCCGGAAGCGCCAACGTGGGGAATTCCTACAACATTACGAATTCCTACGAGCTGCAAAACTATACGTCGCTCGCATGGGGCGCGCACAATTCGAAGTTCGGCGTTCGTGTCCGCGCATCCACCATCTGGGACCACGCCGACAATGGCTTTATTCCGACCTACATTTACAGCGGCCGCGCCGTCGACCCGCTAGATCCGGCTTCAACCCTGGCTCCGATTCTTCAGTACCAGCGTTTGCTGCTTCTTCAGCAGTCGGGCGCATCGCAGGCCCAGATTCTCGCCCAAGGGGCGGGAGCGTCTCAGTTGACCATGGTGGGTGGCGCGCCGTACGCCTCGGTTGGCCAGGTAGATTGGGGCGTCTACTTCCAGGACGACTGGCGCTTGAGGCCGAATCTGACCATCAGCACCGGTCTCCGCTACGAAGGGCAGACCAACATCAATGACAAGAACGATTGGGCGCCGCGCCTGGGCTTTGCCTGGTCTCCCGGCTCCGCCGCCAAGACGGGCCGTCCCAAGACCGTGGTCCGCGGCGGTTTCGGCATTTTCTACGACCGCTTTGCAGCCACCAACGTCTTGAATACGATCCTCTACAACGGAACGAATCAAACCCAGTACGTCCTTCAGAATCCGCAGTTCCTCTATCCGTACATTCCAAGCATCAGCGAACTTCAAGCACAGACCAACCTGAAAACCTACCAGATCGATTCCAATCTGCGGGCGCCGTACGTGCTGCAGACGGCACTCGGCGTAGAGCGGCAGGTCGCCAAAAACACAACCATCACGCTGAATTACACCAACACCCGCGGTGTGCACGAATATCGGACGCGCGACATCAACGCGCCCAATCCATTTGCTAATTACGAGACCCTCTATGGCCCGCCAGGCCTGCAACTCTACAACTACGAATCCACCGGATTCTTCCGCCAGAATCAGCTGATGCTCAACGTGAACAGCCGCATTGGAAGCTGGTTTACGCTCTTTGGCGGGTACGTTTTCTCGCATGCCAACAGTGATACGGACGGCCTTGGCACGCTGCCTGCCAACCAGTGGAATGATCACATTGAATACGGCCGGTCATCCCTGGACATCGAAAACCGCCTCTTCCTTGGTGGCTCCATCACCACCTGGAAGGGTATTCGCCTATCGCCGTTTATAGTTGCTCGCACCGGCATACCGTTTAACATCATCACCGGCAACGTGGACCCCATCACGGGTCTGGTAACCACTCGGCCCGGCGTAGCCAGCGGTCCGGGCACCGGGATTATCGAGACGCCCTACGGCTACCTCGATCCGACCTCAGTTTCTACCGCCACCATGCTCGAGCGCAACGCCGGTAATGGACCACCATCCTTCAGCCTGAATCTCCGTTTGAGCCGAACTTGGGGCTTCGGCACCACCAAGTTCGCCGGCCAAGTGGGCGGCGCCCGCGCCAGTCAAGGTGGAGGCATGCGTGGTCGCGGCATGGGGGGTATGTTTGGCGAAACCGTCACGGAGCATCGCTACAATCTCACACTCTCCATCAACGCGCGCAACGTTCTCAACAACGTCAATCTGAATGCGCCGATCGGCTCCTTAGTCTCCGGCCGGTTCTTGGAGTCCACCGGCATTTCTGGCGGCTTCGGCGCCGAACAGACATCGGCGGAGAACCGCCGCATCGACATCCAATTGCGCTTCCAGTTCTAAGGCCGTCTGTCGGATACGTGCCAGCACGGAACCGCGCGCGTCAGCAAGGGGACTAAACGTAGATCTTTGGAGGCTCCGCCTGAGCAACAGTCCCGGGTCTGGCCAGTCGGCCATTAACCCGGGGTTTTTGCTTTTCCTACCGCCTTTTCCGGGTCGACCCAAAGCTTACACTTGCGAACAACGTCGCACGCACCGAAACAAATCATTACGGTCCTGCGCCCGTCAGTTCGGACATTACCAGCGTCTGTATTGCATGAAAGATTTTCGACATTTCGAAACCACACCGCGCCCCTGGCGAGAGTCAATGGCTGGTCCGTCGAACCCAACGGCCCCCGGTCTCGATTTCGCTGGTGTTTCCCGCCCGGTCGACGACCTGCTCGACGGCTACGTGGGGTGGCTCACACCTTCGCCGGGAGAAATGGCCTTCGTAATCGGCGAACGTGCTGACATGTGCGATGCGGGCCTCGTTTCCAATTCTCTGATCCTCCACTATTTCCGTACAACGATTTCAAAGGGAGTTCCAGCGCCCCGCCGGCTCGCCTCTGAGCTGAACCACCTCCTCTGCAATGTCTGGGAAAGCACATCGACTGCGACTTGCTTTTATGCACACTATGCGGAGAGCACCAAGGTTCTTCGTTTTATCAACGCCGGTCACCAACCACCGCTATTGATTCGAGCCAATCCCGGGGAGATATTTCGGCTCAAGCAAGGTGGACCCTCATTGGGCCTTTGGAACACGACCAGGTTCACCGAAGGCGCCGTGCAGTTGAAGACAGGCGACCGGCTTGTAGCGTACACGAGCGGCGTCATGGAAGCTTGGGCAAGCGATGACGACATAGCGGCGGAGGCTGCATTGGTCAGCGTCCTCCATAACTGGCGAAATGAAAGTGCGGCCGAGATCGCGAATCTGATTGTTGACAACGAGCCAGAGACTGGCCGTGCGCAGTTCGACAGAATTGCTATCGTCGCGTCGATTGACAGTTTGCATCCAGTCTCCAATTACAGTTGCGCCGAGCAGCAACTCGCAGCCGTCTAAGAAAACGTGGCGCAGGCTGTTTAGCCTGCCGGGCCGAGAGTCATCTCGGCCTTGCCCGCCGTCAGCAAGGCGCTTGTTTCTCGTGTCGGTCTCAATTCTGCAGACCAGCCGCCTTAGCATCTCCAGGAACTTCGGCATGCCGGCCTATCATTGGCTTGGGCCACTATCCGCCCTTCGCGATCACGTGGCTCGGAAAGGAGCTGTGACGTTGAAAGGGGGGTGCAACAATACGTGATCGAACTTCCGAACCCGGTAAGAACGGCGGCATTTGGCTCCAGGGTCCACCGCGGTCTCTGTAGACTGAGTCTATGATCCGTCAAATTGCGCCTCAGTTCTTTACCACGGACATCCCAGCGGCTCTCGCCTATTACAAAGACACGCTTGGCTTCCAGTGCGTTGGTACGTGGCAGGATCCTCCGGTCTACGCCATCGTTGCGCGCGATCAACACACGATCCACTTCCGCTGCGCCGAGCCGCCCACAGCCAACCCCGCCAAATATGAGGACGAACTGCTCGACGCTTACCTATTGATCGAAGATGCGGACGGGCTTTACGCCGAGTACGAATCCCGCGGAGTGGAATTCACTCGGGGACTAGCCGACATGCCGTGGGACTCGCGCGAATTTGTGGTGAAGGACTGCGACGGCCGCCTGCTCGCCTTCGGCGCGAACCGTGTCACGAAGTGACTGTCCGCAAGTCCTCTTATGCCGCTCCGCTCTGACATTCTGATTGCCCAAAATCAATGGGTGGCGCCGTGGTGACCGGTCTCAGCCTCGCGGTGAAGTGCCGCAAGGAGGGCGGTTCTTCTACAATCTCGAGGCCGCGGATCGTACTCTTCTGTGCATTCACTTCGAGAATGGCCTCCACCACGTAATCGATGTGACTCTGCGTGTACACGCGGCGGGGGATGGCCAGGCGCAACAGTTCGTGTTGGGCCGAGGCGCCGAACATTAATGAACCGATCTCCACACTGCGAATGCCAGCGTGCCGGTACAACTCGACGGCCAACGCCTGCCCGGGAAACTGCGATGGAGGGATATGCGGCAACATGCGGCCCGCATCAATATAGATGGCATGACCTCCTGGCGGCTCGACAATGGGCACGCCCTCGTCTGCGATGTGACGGCCCAAGTAGTCGGTGGAGGCGATACGGTAATGCAAGTAATCCGGCTCCAACACTTCTTCGAGGCCGGTTGCAATGGCGTCGAGATCGCGGCCGGCCAGGCCACCGTAGGTGGGGAAGCCCTCGGTGAGAATCAGCAGGTTGTTTTCGAGTTGAGCGAGGCGGTCGTCATTGGTGGAAAGGAATCCGCCAATGTTAGCGAAAGCATCCTTCTTGGCGGAGAACGTGCAGCCATCGGCGAAGGAAAACATCTTCTGCGCAATCTGTTTGGGCGACCAATCGGAGTACCCGGGCTCGCGTTCGCGGATGAACCAGGCGTTTTCGGCAAAGCGGCAGGCGTCGAGATAGAACGGGATCCCATGACTTCGGCTCAGGCGGCTCACCGCCTCGATGTTCGCCATCGAAACCGGCTGGCCGCCACCGGAGTTATTGGTGACGGTGAGCATCACCAGCGGAATGTGCGCGGCGCCTTCGCGGGCAATTAAGGCTTCGAGCGCCATCACATCCATGTTGCCTTTGAAGTCGAGCCGGAGTTGCGTGTCGGCGGCCACGGGGATGGGCAGGTCGACGGCCTTGGCGCCCGTGAACTCGATGTTGGCGCGGGTGGTGTCAAAGTGGGTATTCGATGGCACGACGTGGCCCGGCTTGCAGAGCACGGTAAAGAGGATGCGCTCCGCCGCGCGACCCTGATGGGTGGGAAGCATGTGGCGGAAGCCGGTCAGGTCATCGGCCACGCGGCGCAGGCGATAGAAACTCTCGCTGCCGGCATACGACTCGTCACCGCGCATCAGCGACGCCCATTGTTCGGTGGACATGGCACTGGTACCGGAATCCGTGAGCAGATCAATGAGGATGTTGCGGGCACGGATACCGAACAGATTGTATCCGGCTTCGCGAAGATAGCCCTCCCGCTGCTCCCGTGTGGTGTGCCGGAGGGGCTCGACGCTCTTGATGCGAAACGGTTCGATGATGGTTTGCATAGCCGTAGCCCTCAGGCTACCGACAGCATACACGCGAGGCGCTTCGGGTGTTGCCGCAAGGCGAGCGCTCCCTCGCGGTCCCACCTCAGAAGTCGCGGCTCCGAAAATATCCGCTCGCTGACGCTCGCGGTTCTGTGCTGAGGTTTCTGGACGCAAGCGCACACGTTCAACGCAAGGGCAAAAACTCCATTATCACTTGCTATAACAGACCAATGCGCCTACACGATTACGCACCCCGGCCCGCGCACCTCAAATGGCTCCTCGACTCTGACCCGGCCATCCGTTGGCAAGTCATGCGGGACCTCACCGATGAACCACTCAACGCGATCGCAGCCGAGCGGTCTCGCATCGCGACCGAGGGCTGGGGAGCCGAACTTCTCGCCCTCCAATCTTCTGCCGGCAATTGGGGCAGGCCGAAGGAGGACCGAGGCTTGCTTATTACCCTCTACACTCTCGTCGTCTTGAAGGACCTCGGTCTCGACCCCGCCAGCAAGGAGGCTCGCAAAATGATCGACCGCGTCGACAAGCGGCTCGTGTTTAAGCCGCTTAACAACCGGCCTTTCCTTCACGGCGAAACGGAACCCTGCATAAACGGCAGAATCCTCGCCATCGGCTCGTATTTCAAAGAACCGAACGACGCACTGGCCAATCAACTTCTGGGCGAGCAGCTCGAAGATGGCGGATGGAACTGCGAAGCGTGGCCGTTCCTGTCGCCGAAGCGCCCCCAAAGCCTTCGCTCTTCGTTCCATACCACCATCTGCGTGCTCGAAGGACTGCTCGAATACGAACGAGCAAGGCGCAAATCGGTGGCCGTCACGAAGGCCCGCGAGAGGGCCGAAAACTATCTGCTCGAGCGCGGCATGTTCCGCTCGCTCCGGACCGGCGAAGTTATCGACAGACGCTGGCTCCGCTTCTCGTTCCCGACCTTTTGGCACTACGACGTTCTGCGCGGACTCGATTACCTGCGGAATGCAGGAATCAAACCTGACAGCCGCGTGAATGACGCCATTGAAACGGTGATTGAGCGCCGCCACCAGAACGGGCGCTGGCCGCTCAACCTCCTTCATCGCGAGCAGATTCCAGTGGAGATGGAAACCGGGGTCGGCGGGGCAAGCCGATGGAACACACTGCGCGCTCTCCGAGTTCTGCGTTGGTACAACAACTCAACGGTAGTTTATGAACGGGCTACGTACTCAAGTTCAGAAGTTCGAACACGTGCTACCACACCGCTTGCTGACGAGTCTGTGTGAAAACTCCGCCAGTCGCTCCAAATCGGAATGAGAACAAAGCCGAGATGAATCTAGAGTCACTTCGGCTTTTCACTTCCACACCGATTCGGAGGGACTGCCATAGTTTCACTCTAGTCAGCAAGCGCTGCGGCGACATGTGATCGAACTTCTGAACTTGGATCCGGCAGATCAACAGACGGAGCGCACGTTACTCGACCAGAGCCGAGAATCGATCTCGAAATTCAACTCCTCAGGTTGGTTCGACTCGCTCTCGCTGGGGCTGAGGTCGTGACGCATCGATCAGAAGAGGTAAGGCACCAGGGCTGCAGTCTGATGAGCATAAGTGACATACGTCTCGCCGAACTGGGAACGCATCCACTGTTCCTC
>JBAUOG010001068.1:0-23434 GCA_049579625.1 Bryobacteraceae bacterium | reverse complement strand
GCCTTGGAGAGCGCGCTTTTTGAACCCGATGTGCATCGCATTCACGAGACCATGCAACAACAGATCCGCAGCCTGAAATCCAATATCGTCGGCCTTTCAGAATTGAGTTTTGATACCTCGAAGCGGGTGGCCGATCACATAGCCGGCCTGGAACGCATTGTCAAGACACAGGAGGACGGCGGCATTCCGCAAGGCTTAGTCGTCGACCTGCCGGGCTCTGACGAAACCGAGGAGGCCGTGCTCCAGGATTACATGGATCGCTATGAATTGTTCTGCGTGCTATCGGCCACTATTGGCGGCCTGGAGAACATTGAAAGCCAGTTGGGAGTGGCGGCGCTGAAACACATCCACGCCGAGTTCGCGAAGCGCGTGGAACGCGCCCTCGGCGGTATGAAAGCGAAACAGTTATGGGGAAAGGGCAAGGTCTTGGTCATCCTGAATCAAGCGGCGGAGCAAGCCAGCCAGCGCCAGGCCCGGCTGCGGATCAACCTGACCGACCCTTTTCGCCTCACCTGCTCCGTCGGCGCCTCGGAATTCCGACTGCCATTCCAGGTAGGTCTCACAGAGTACACACGCGGAGAGTCAGTGGAAGAGCTGATGCGACGCGTGGAGGAAGCCACCCAGGAGCAGCAACTGGTTGCCATATAGCAACTCGACCGTCTGGCTATTGTTTGGCTCGAAACGGCGCGTAAGAGTTCAGAAACTCCCAGCGCGCCCGATGCAGTTCCGGCGCCACATGGCTTTCGGCGGCAATGTGCATCACCGGATAATCTTTCGGGGCGTAAACAGGCCACGCCGGCAGACCCGAACCATTCGGATTGCCGGTCTTAATGAAGTTGGCGAAGTAAGAAGAAATGGTGTCAGCCGCCTTGTTGTCCCCATCCCTCAAGGGGACATTCAGAGAGGCCAGCGCCTGGAACACGTATTCCAGTTCGCTTGCGTGAACGGCCCCCATGGCGCTCTGCGGCATCTTCGAGTCGGCCGCCACCGGGCGGATCTGGTCGAATGAGTAGCAGTAAACCGGAGATTTGCTGGTCTTGGCCTGAGCCTGCAGCCAAGCCCAAGTGGAGTAAACGATGAACTCATCGTCGGCATAATCCTCGGCTGATCGCTGCGCCTCCGCATCCGTGGTTGCGGGGTAGAGCTTAAGAAACTCGCCGGCCTTTTCTCCAAACACCTGGTTGGCCTGCGCAGTGAACTCAGCGACCGTCACTTTGTGACTCATGCGAAACCAGATCTTGGCCTCGTCCGCATTCCAGCCGGCGAGCAGCGGGATGTGGCTCTGCTCCGCTTTCTGGTAGATGAGCGAAACTTCCCCGGGCAAGAAATACCCATCGATATTCGGTTGGAAGGCGCCTTCCTCTCCCTTGGGCGATGCTTTCAGAATCTCGTCGGCTGATCTTGCCCGCAGGGCGGCGATCGAATCGGCGCCGAGCTTCTTCGCGAACGCCAAACCCGCTTGTTCGCTCTCCGCCAGAGGGCTCGCCGCCAAGGTTCCCTTACCCGACGTAAAGAACGCACCGCTTTCGCCGATGGCGCCGTGAATCAGCCGCTTCGAAAGCGGAGATGCCATGAGAGCGCTCACGGAAAACGACCCAGCCGACTCACCGCCAATGGTCACCTTGTTCGGATCGCCGCCAAACGCTTTGATGTTTTTGCGAACCCATTCGAGCGCGGCGACCTGGTCCATCAGACCGTAATTGCCCGAAGCCTTGTGGCCCGACTCTTTCGTCAACTCCGGGTGGGAGAAGAACCCGAAGGTGGCGAGGCGATAGTTCATGTTGACGACAATCACGCCCTTCTTGGCGAGATTTTCACCGTCATACCGGGCCTCCGACGCGGCGCCCGCTACAAAGCCGCCGCCGTACACGTACACCAGAACAGACAGGCGGTCTTTTTCCGACTTGGCAGGCGTCCAAACATTGAGGTACAGGCAATCTTCGCTTTGGCCTTTGTCGCGGAACACCATGTCTCCGTAGACATTGTTCTGCATGCAGTGCTGCCCGAATTCGGTGGCGGTTCGCACGCCGCCCCATTTTTGGACCGGTTGCGGCGGCTTCCACCGGAGGTCGCCCACTGGAGGCGCGGCAAAGGGTATGCCTTTGAAGATCCGTACCGTGGAGTCGCCCCCTGATACTCCTTGAACAATGCCGCCTTCCACCCGGACCTGCTCAGGGAGAGCTGCGCCAGCCCGCATTACCGCCATCAGCAGCAAACTGCCGCCCAAGACAAAGTTGAGATTCATCACGTCGCAAGATTATCAGACGTGACCTCCCTCTCAACAGGGCAGTTGCGCGAGCTCACTCGATGTATACTGGCGCGGGTTGGGAGGCGAATGAATATGGCTGAAGAGGATATGGACTCCGGCGGGTTAAACAGACGTAATTGGCTGGCAAAGGCGGGATTGGCAGCGGCCGTGGGTATCGGTGCACGGGCCGGCGCGCAGACGGAGCGCGACTGGAAGGGCCACGAGCCAATTCGCTATCCGGATCCGAATGTCATCGCGGTCGAAAAACAGTTTTCCAAGTACCTGCTTTCGAGTGCGACGGTTGAGCGACTGACTACAGGCCTGCGCTGGGCCGAGGGACCAGCCTGGAATGGCGGTGGTAACTACCTCGTCTGGAGCGATATCCCGAATGACCGGCAGATGCGCTGGCTCAACGAAGATGGCCATGTCAGCACCATGCGGCAGCCGTGCGGATACACCAACGGGAATACCTTCGATTGGCAGGGCCGGCAGATTTCGTGCGAGCACCAGACCCGGCGCGTGGTGCGCTACGAACAAGCAGGCTCGGTGACCGTGCTTGCCGACCAGTTTGAGGGTAAGAAATTTAACGCGCCAAACGACGTGATCGTCCATCCGAATGGCGACATCTGGTTCACCGATCCGGGTTACGGCCAGTTGGTGATCTACGAGGGCGGCAAACATCCGCTGGAGATGAAGGAAGCGGTATATCGGATCGACGGCAAGTCAGCCAAGATCACGAAGGTCACCGACGACATGTACAAGCCGAATGGCCTGTGCTTTTCACCGGATTATAAGAAGCTCTATATCTGCGACACCGGCGCAACCCATTATCCGGAAGCGCCGAAAAACATTCGGGTGTATGAGGTGGTTGATGAGAAGACGCTGCAGAACGGGAAGCAGTTTGTGAGCACGGCGCTTGCCGGTAAGTCAGGTCTCGCCGATGGCATGCGTGCCGACACCGACGGCAATATCTGGGCGGCTTGTGGATGGGTCGGCGCAGGCTACGACGGCGTGCACGTGTTCTCGCCGGAGGGAGTGCGTATTGGGCTGATCCTGTTGCCGGAGGTGCCGGCGAACGTTTGTTTCGGAGGTCCCCGCAGAAACCGGCTGTTCATGGCGGCCAGCCAGTCTCTCTATTCGCTCTACGTAGAGGCGCAAGGCGCCAACATAGCATGAGGGATGAAGCTCTCGGCAAAGTCCAGCACAGAAGCCTCGCGGCTAACGAACCGTAGGTGACAGGCGGCCGCAATTCTTGCAGCGGCGCAAGAATAAGTATTTGCGATTCCCCAGCCTTCGGTTCCCGCAGAGCAGGCATCTTCCGCCAATCGTACGGGGAATAATAAACGCGGCAAGGGCGGCCACAACGGCAGGGATAACAATCAGCTCAACGATCTGTAGAGTGTTCACGCTAAAACGCCAGTATATCGGTCCCATGAAGCAGAACTGCCGACATCGGTGAATAAGTAGCGATGGTGTTTGGTGAGCGCGGTAGGAATCGAACCTACAACCTAGTGATTAAGAGTCACTTGCTCTGCCAATTGAGCTACGCGCCCGACTCTGGGGGAAGGATGTCAGCAGTTGTTGCCGCCAACGTTTCTCATCGTACCATTGAGCCTCTCCGAAGGACAACTTCCACTCGGGCAAATTTCGCGCGCTGGGCTCCGCAACTAGCCCCTGGTTTTCGCCGGCTCCCGCTTCAGCGAGGCGGCCGTAATCTGCGCGATGTCAAGCAACCGCGGCGGTTCGCCGGCGGCTGACTTGAGCGCATCGCGAAACATACTGTTGCAGAACGGGCACGCCGTGCCCACCACAGAGGCTCCCGTGGCGGCCAGTTCGCGGGCGCGGGTTTCATTGACACGCTGACCGGTTTCTTCACCAAGGAACACCAGGCCGCCGCCAGCCCCGCAGCAGAATGATCTTTCACGGGCGCGCGGCGGATCGAGCACGGTCGCCGATTTGGCAATCACGGCGCGAGGTTCGTTGTACACGCCTCGGTACCGGCCGAGATAACAGGGATCATGGAAAACGACGCTCTGCTCAGTGGACAATTGGGGCAGGCTTTCCAGATGGCGAGCCATGAACTCGCTATGGTGCTCGATGGAAACGTCGACGCCAAACTCCTTCCAGTCCTCCGCGATAGTGCGCACGCAGTGCGGGCAAATGCTGACCAGCTTCTTCGCGCCACTCTGCCGGAGAAGGCTGAGATTCGTTTCGGCGAGTTGGCCGAAAACCAGATCGTTCCCCAGCCGGCGAACGGGGTCGCCGGTGCAACGTTCTTTCTTCAGAACCCCGAAGGATGTGCCGAGGTGGCGCATGACATCGGCGAACGCGGCTATAATCTCGCGGCCCTGGGGATCGTATGCTCCCATGCAACCCAGCCAGAGACAGTATTCCTGCGAGCCATCGAACAGAGTTAGTTGTTGCTTGGCGACGAACTTGTCACGTTCGCTTTGTGCGAAGCCCATCGCGTTGCCGTTTCGTTCGAGATTGAGGAACAGTTTCGTACCATACTCGTCGTCCCAGCGGCCTGTGTTCACTTCGGCGCGGCGCAGCCCGATGATCAGCGGGAGATGCTCGATGCCTACCGGGCACTGGTATTCGCAGGCTCCGCAGGTCGTACATTGGAAAATCGCTTCCTGCGAAATGGTCGCGCCCACAATGGGTGTCTCACTCGCCACTCCGAACTTGTTCAGGTAATCGCGCATGCCCAGCGCGATCAGTTTTGGGTTTAGGGTCTTGCCAGTGTTGTTTGCCGGGCAATGTTCAGTACACCGGCCGCATTCGACGCAGGAATAGGCCTGCAGCGCCGTCAGTCGCGTCACATCCTTGCCGGCGGCTAACCCGAAGTCCTCGTCGCCCGAAAGGGGTGGGATCCGGCTAAACCCTCCCCGAGAGAGAAACACTGTCACCGGGCTGAGCAGCAAGTGCAAGTGCTTGGTATGTGGGATGAGCGGAAGGAAAGCGAACAGCGCCAATGTGTGCATCCACCAGTTCACTCGACCTTCGACGGTCATTTCGGGGATCCAAAGTGTCGTTATAAAGGTGACCATCAGGATGAAGATGAGCAGGGCAATCACTCCGGATTCGTAGGAAAGCGGCTCCAGCCACTTCGGACGGATAACGAACCGACGGAATGCGAGCGACGCGATGGAAATGGCAACCAGAATGGCCCACGCAAAAGCAAACCAATAATAAATGGCGCCTGGGATACGCGAGTAATCCAGGAAACGGAGTTCAAATGCGGAGGCCACGTGGTTCAGCGTGACCAATGCAAACGCGCAGAAACCCCAGAAAACGAGCGCATGGGCCAGCCCGGGCAACGGCCGTTCGCGAATAACTTTCGCCTGGCAAACGACCTCCCAAACGAAGTCGCGGATTCGTTTTGCGAGTGGACGTATTTCAAAGTCCGCATCCGGGCGTGCACTCCTGATTACCTGAACGATCCGGTAAAAGCGTCGGAAGAAAACGAGGAGGGATATTGCACTAAGTACCAGGACGACAGTGGCTTCGAGAGTCATAGAAGTTTCCAATGGCGACGCAATCGATGGTCGAACAGAAACTCGTGTCCGATATAATTACGAAATTGGACCGAGGTGTGCATGCCGATTAATACGTGGAGCATCGGAGGCTTGTGCGTTACGTAATTTCCGGAGCTGCTGGCTTCATTGGATCACACCTGAGCGACCGGCTAATTCGGGAAGGGCATGTAGTAGTTGGGCTGGATAATCTGATCACCGGACATGCCGAGAACGTCGAGCATCTCAAAGCGAACCCGCGGTTCCAACTCATAAAGCAGGATATCTGCCGGCCGTTTACGGTGGCGGGCGCGGTGGATCGCGTATTCCACCTGGCGTCTCTCGCCAGTCCGGTCGATTATCTGACCCATCCCATCGAAACTTTAGACTCCGGCTCCACCGGCACGCGGAATCTGCTTGAGCTGGCCCGCGAGCACGGCGCCCGATTCCTGCTTGCGTCCACTTCTGAATGTTATGGCGATCCGCTGGAGCATCCCCAAACGGAAACGTACTGGGGTAACGTCAATCCAGTGGGTCTACGGTCTTGCTACGACGAAAGCAAGCGTTTCGGCGAAGCGCTGACCATGGCGTATCACAGGAAGCACGGCACGCAGACAGCCATTGCCAGAATCTTCAACACCTATGGCCCGCGCATGGCGCTCAACGATGGGCGCGTGGTGCCGGCGTTCATTGATCAGGCTTTAAGAGGTGAGAAGCTGTCGGTGTTCGGCGACGGATCACAAACGCGTAGCTTCTGTTACGTAACTGACCTGGTCGACGGCTTGGCACGGCTTATGGAAGCGGACGAGGCGCTGCCGGTAAACCTGGGTAATCCGCATGAGCTGACGATTCTGGAGTTCGCTAATCTCATTCGCGCACGGTTCGGGCCTGAGATTGAACTGGCTTTTCATCCCTTGCCCTCGGACGACCCGCGTGTTCGCCAACCTGATATCAGCAAGGCGAAGCGCATTCTCGGCTGGGAGCCACGGGTTTCACTCGAAGAAGGCCTTGGCATCACCATTGATTTCTTTCGTCGCCAAATGAACTCGCCTGTCACGGCGGCGAGCCGCGAGCGGAGCACCTCGCGTCCCGACCAAGCCGCCACGTAATCGCCGATAACTACTGCGGGCTGGCCGAGAGGAAGCTCTGCAGGTCGCGCTCGTTCACGATGGGATTACCCGGGGCGACATGGTTTAGCTTGCCCGCTCTCATCCAACTCTCGAGCTTATTGACCAGTTCGTACAGATGCTCGAATGATTCCACCACGAACAACAGCGGTTGATAGTGGTCGATCTCAAAACTCTGGTTGATAGCCCACTCAAGCTGCAGCGGAAATCTCTGGACGCGCTCTGATTCAACGGCGTGTTCAATTTCGCCGAAACTGCTCAGCAGGCCGCTGCCATAGACTCGTACACCCCGCGGAGATTGCATCAATCCAAACTCAACCGTAAACCAGAAAAAGCGCGCCATCGCCCGGATAATGCTGGTCAAAGTTTCGATTCGCTCGCGCTTGTCGCGGATGCTCTCCACCAGGTTGGCAGCCGTATGCGCGCATTCGCCAAAGCGAACCAGGGCGTTCGCAAAGGCCGGGTCGGTATGCATAGGCACGTGACCGGCGATGTCGTGAAAGATGTCGGGCTCCGGCAGATAGTCCAACTTCTCAGCGCAGCGAATGGTGATGGTGGTGGGAAACTGGCGCTGGCGGAGGCAATCGAAGAACACTAAGGCGGGGACGTACCCGCTCACTGCCCGAGTCTGAAACCGCGTCAACGGGCAAAGAAAGCGGTTGACGTCGTCCAACCGTGGAACTCCGGTGGGTGATAGACAGAGCGAGTCGATGCCACCGAGGAACGCCTCATTAGCATAACGGTTCCAGCGCGGGCCCAGCCGCGAATAGAGCCGCCGCCATGTCTCATGATTCGAGGGTGAATACAGCTCGTAGGGCTGGTGAATGAAGAGCTGGTCGTGATGCTTCGCTTCGTCAATGAAGGAAGCTTGACCCGTGGTGAGTCCGGCAAGAGTCAAGGTAGAGGCTGCCAACTATACTTCTCCCTGGACCAATTGTAGCTTGAAAGCACCACCCTGGGGTGGTGTTTATTCGCGGACGCGAAACTCAGAAATCGCCGGAGCGTCGAATGCGGGTCGGGGACGCACCCTACTTCTCATTTGCAGTTTTTCGAAGGAATCTGGGCTGGATCACTTAGCGCTGGCCTGGACGGCCTCGGCTTTGCCGGTTGCTGCCTGGAGACCCTCTACGGCGCGGGGGCTCTTGGGGTATTGCTCCAGCGCGATCTTAAAGTACTTCGCGGCGCTGTCCCGATCGCCCATCGAAAGGGCTAGCTTTCCAGCAACCTCGGAAACCGGACGGGGGTAGGCAGGGGGCTCCGTGTATCGAAGCGCCCGTTCCAACTCGGAGGCACGATCATAAAGCGCGAGCGCCTGCTTGTCCTTTTTTTGCGCGACGGCTAAATGACCTTCGAGTTCGGCCTTCGCGACTTTGATTGCGGGGAAAGGTTCCTTGCTCTTGGTGTCCGCCGTCCACTGCTTGATGGCGGCATCCATTTGCTTGGCCTCGTCCTTGGCGAGCGTCGCATTTCCTGTCTCGGCATAGGCGACCGCCCGTGCCCAGTGGTACCAAGCCGTCTCGCGCGGGGCCGAGTACGGCGGCAGCCTGGAGCTATCCAGGATGTCGTCCCATTTTTCGAAATACACCATGGTGGTCATCAGGGCGAACCAGCCTTGACGGTCGGCGGCGAACCAATCGTCGACGTCACCCTTCTGCCGGGGCGTCTCGGGAATGGCCAGTAGTTCGTGAGCCAGAGCGAGCGCTTTTTCATACTGGCCGAGAAAGGCGAGGGTCACAATTTCAAAATGCACATTGTGGCCGTGGTGCCCTGTGCCGTAGAGTGCATCTTCGTCCATGAAAGCGCGTTCCTTGATGGCTGCCGCAGCGAAGGCAGCTTCGGCGTCCGCCCAGCGTCCGGTCTGCGCGTAGATGTGGCCCGGCATATGGAGAGCATGAGGAATGTCGGGCACCAGTCGCGGATACTTCTCACAGCTTGGCCACGCCTCGGTGGCAAAGGTCGAGCCCTCCCATCCGTGTATCACATAGTGGTTGACACCCGGATGCTCCGGTGCCGCTTTGAGAAGCCCACGCAGAATCTCAACCGCCTCTGCACTGCCCGCTCGGGGCGTTTTGTCGGGTGTGTTGTAGCCACTCATGATGGCGAGCGCGAGGTAGCTCTTGGCTTCGACCTCATTGGGATATTTGGCGACAATCTTGCGTAGGCCGGCCACATAATCGGCGTTCGCAGTTTGTGAGCCCAAGCCGCGGCGCGCGGCCACTGAGTGGATGTACATCAATTCCAGGTCATTGGCCTTGCCGGCGACGTTGCTCAAATCGAGAGCACGCTGCGCTGCGTCCATAGCTCGCTTCGCGCCGGGCTTCAAATCTTCGGGCTTCTTTGGGTGGTCCTTCGCCGGGTCGGTTGGAACACCGTTCACAAACTCTAACTGAAAGCCGGGCCGGTAGTCCCCCGCGGCAACCATCGCCACACCCCACCAGGGCATCGGGGCGGTGGGATCCAGCGCAGCTGCCTGCAGGAAACTGCGCTCCGCCTCGCGCGCCCAGAAGGAGTGCATCTGCGCGACGCCTTGGTCAAAGAACATCTGAGCCTCGGAGCTCGTAGTGGTGATGGGGAAATGAACGCTGCCCTGCCCTGGGAGAAGCTTCGCGGGAAGCGGCGGAGGCGCGTCGCCCGGCTCCGGTGCGCACTGATCCGTAGAGGCGGCGGGCTGGGCCGGCTTCGCCTGCTGCGCCGAAGCGCCGGCGCATAATAGCACAACAAAGCAAGCAAACTTTTTTCCTATCAACACTCAAGCCTCCTGATCGGCAATTCGACAAGCGGGTCGGGCTCGGTCAGCAGTATGACTCGAATTCGTCTAAGGAGATGGCGGCGAGTCAACGGACAGTTGCGATGTCACCAAATCCATGAGCTGTCGCACCGGGTATCCCGTTCCATCAACCCGGGCGGCTAACTTCCCATCCTGTGTAATGATACCAACACTTGAGGAGTGCGCGAGGGCGTCCTCTTCGACCCAATACCGGACGCCAAACTCTTCCGCGATGCGCCGGATCTCCTCCGGCTGGCCCGTCGCGAAGCGCCAGGTATGGGTGTCGGCGGACCAGCGCTTGGCATATGCCTCGAGCACCGAAGGCTTATCCCACTTCGGATCGAGCGTAATCGAGATCAAGTCGATTCGGCCCCCAAAGCGCTTTTGAAGGTAAGCGAAATTCGCTGAGAGCCGCGGACAGGCTTCCGGCATAGGACAGCGGGTGTAGATGAAATCGATCAAGACCACCCGTCCGCGAAGGCTTGCGAGCCGCAGGGTGCTGCCGTCCTGGGCAACCAGAGAGAAGTCAGGCACGGTCCCACCGGCCTGTAACGCTTGACTCGCAGGCTTCTGCGCAAATTTATTACCGGGCAATTCGGGAGTCTGGACGACGCGGATGTTCCGCACGCGGATTTGCTTCTTGTCCACCACCACGTCAAACGATACCCGTGCGCCAGGCTTGATTTTCTGCAGATCTTCCTTTGGGTCGACGTTAAAGGGCATTTCCATGGCGGGCATAAACCCGGGAATGTCGCGATGCGAGATCGTAACGGAGTGCCGGGCCGGGTCGACCTTGATCACCAGGCCTTCGGCATGAAAGGTCTTGGCCCAGACGAGCGGCTGGATGAAGAGACAACCAAGCGCAATCACCAGCAGCCGGCTATAAGTGGAAATAGTTCCCACGCTACTCATCGTCTCGCCACCAGTGACAGACGGAACGCCGGGCGATGCGTCTCGACGTGGCAGGTCGTAATGCCCGCCTTGCTCGCCAGACTGCGCAGTTCTTCTGCTGTGAATGCTGCTCGTACGGAAACCGGGCCATCATGCACGGTGATCGGATGCCAGCGAAGGAACGGCTGCGTCGCCGGCAGGAACCAATACGAAAAAATGTGACGCTCCAGGTCCGAGATCAGCAGTGCTCGGCGCGATAACCGATAAAACCCGCAAAGCAACTCGACCACTTGCGCATCCGTGAAGTGGTGCAGGAACAGTGACGCAAATACAAAATCGAAAGCAGAATCACGAAAGGGCAACCGGAACGCATCGCCTAGGAGCTTCGGCCCAGGCGCGCCCGCGAGGTTGACCGAGTTCAGGTCGAGACTAAAAACGGTTGCCCCCGGATAGCTCGCGGTGATCAGCTTGGCGGTATCTCCCGAAGCCGCTCCGATATCGAGCACGGTGAACCGCTCCGTGGGTGTCGCTACACCTGCCAGCATCTTACGAATGATGCCGTGCCCACCAAAGCGTTGGTTCAGGCGGATGATGTCCACCAGGTTCCCGCGAGCTTCTTCGGGGGAAGCGTGGTCCAGAAGTTCAGGTTCGATGAGACGCCCGCGCAACGAGAGCATTGACACTAGAGTACAGCGACTTGCAGCCGGGACAGCTCCCGCGCGTGCCGGTTGTCTTTCGCGAGGCTGCCGGCGGCTTCAAAGCAGTGCATCGCCATGCTTTTAAATTCCGGGGCGCGAGACGGCAAGTGCCTCTTTTCATTGGACATACGGTCAGGCTCAATTTGAGCCTCGAGTGAAACGGTAGTCCCACCGAACGCATCTAAGCCTCTAGTTCTACAATATCTGTCATCCTATTGGTTTAGATCGTTGAAGGAGAGTTTAATGAGCGAATACAGCACCATCCCGCAGCAGCCGCCGACTTATGTCATCCCGCCCCCGGCCTCGCCGAACTGGAAGACGCCGGCTGTGGTGGGAGCGCTGATCCTGCTGTTTGCGTCGAACGTTTACTTGTACACGCAGATTGAGCATTTGAAGACCGACACCAAGAATGACATGGCCAAGTTGAGTACTGATCTGAACCAGGCGATCAATCAGCTTCGCATGGATAATTCAGCAGCTGTACAGCACTCGCGCCGGACCGTTGAGACTTTGCAGGAACAGCTGGAGAAGCAGCGCGTTGCCGCTGCGCGTGAAGTGGGCGCAGCCAAGGTGGATGCCGAAAACAAGGTCGCACAGCTGGAGCAAAAGGTTTCCGCGGAGCAACAGAAGCAGCAAGCATTGCTGACTCAGGTGAAGCAGACAGCCGATACGACGTCAACCAAGCTAACCGACGTAAGCACAGATGTCGGCACGGTCAAGACGGACGTCGCACACACCAAGAGCGAACTGGAAACCACCATTGCTAGCCTGCGCCGGGTCTCTGGTGATGTCGACTCCCAAGGCAGTCTGATCGCGACCAATGGGAAGGAACTCGCCGCACTACGAGCTTTGGGTGAGCGTAACTACTTCGAGTTCACTATCCCGAAAGCCAAGCAACCACAGAAAGTGGCTGACATCTCGATCCTCCTCAAGAAGGTCGACGTAAAAAAACATACCTACTCAATCGTTGTCACCGCGGATGATAAGGCCGTGCCGAAGGATAACCGGGGGATCAACGAGCCGGTCCAGTTCCTGACGCTCAAGGCGAAACAACCTTACGAAATCGTCGTCAACGACGTCCGCAAAGATACCATCGTTGGGTATCTTTCAACGCCTAAGGTACAAAACGGGCGGAACTAGTTAATTCACAGTATTGGAAAAGGCCCGGGAGCTTCGAGGCTCTCGGGCCTTTTTCATTTCACAGAGACTTTTTCTGGATCAGCCGCGTCTTAAGAGGTACAAGGCGGACGCATAAGATGCGCTGCCTTTTCCTTCCTGTGAATTGTGGAGTGCGGAACGGAAGCCGCACTCCTTTTTTTGTGTTGCGCCTAATCGAAACACGATGAAGGGCGGATTAAACAACTGACCTGGCGAGCAACTGGCCCGCAGGATTTCATCCTGCCTCGCAAAAACTGTCGCGCCTCATCGGCCGAAGGAAGACGTTCGGCGTCCTTGAACAGGCGGTGGGGGGGGCGGCGGTTCTACTGGCACAATCTTCTTCGGACGTGCATCCAGACGGGCGGCAATGAACTTCTCTCGTAGCTTCTCGTACTTGGGTCCGGACTGCTTTCCGATTTCTCCTGCAATCTCTTCTTCGGAGATCTCCTTGGCTGCAGGCAAGTATTTCTGAAGATAGTTCTTAATTCGATCGCTCACCAATCGCTGGTTGGACCGCATCAGCAGGAACACGAGCAATTCTCCCGGCATCTTGGAGAGCAGCGCATAGAGAGCAGATGGCCTCTGCAGCTTTGAACTAGTCAGTTCCTTTTCCAGTTTCTTGGCCTTGGCCTCGACCTTTGACACCGACTCCATCTCGGCTTTCGTAATTCCCATCGACTTCACGAGCGCGGCTCGTTCCTTGGGCGACAGCTTCTCAAGCAAAACAAACATAAAGAGGGCGAAATGATTTACGCCCAGATCAATGTCAAACGGCAAAAGCTGTTTGGCCTTGTGGAGCTTTTGGAAACCGGCCAGATTCAGTTTCGGCCCCTCCAGCGCCGGAGAAATGAGGAAGATGAGCTTCTCGTCCTCAAACGCCTTCAGCACATCGCCCGCAAGGGGCTCAAGCGCGAGTTGGCGTAATTCACGGGCCACGGCCGTGGCGGGAATCTTGGTCTCCATCTGGGCTTCCCGCACATTCTCATACTGGGTCTGCGTGCGCTCCGCATACTGGAATCCCAGCCGCACCCGGAACCGGATCAGGCGCAGAATCCGGGATGGATCGTCGTAGAGCGTGTAATTGGACACGGCCCGTAATTCGCGGTGTTCCAGGTCGGCCAGTCCGTTGGTCGGATCCAGCAACAAACCGCGCGACGCCTGTCCCAGCGATAAGGCAATCGCATTCACAGTGAAGTCGCGCCCACGCAGGTCCTCGTAAATGGTCGCGGGATGATAGTGAGGCTTGGAGCCCGGCTTGCCATATTTTTCCTGGCGTGCCATGGCAATCTCAAAGGTCACGCCGCCTTCTGAGATCAGCTCGACGCTCTTCTTATCCTCATCTGTAATCAGTACTTTTGCGTGCAGTTTCTGCGCCACTGTCTTCGCGAGCTTAAGGCTGTTTCCTTCCACCGCAAAATCCAGGTCACGAGTCGGGAAGCCGCCCATCAGGTCGCGCATAGCTCCTCCGGTTAGAAACAGGTTAAGGTTGGCCTCGGCGGCAGCATCGCGCACGGCGGAAACCACCCTGCTCTGTTCTGAGCTGAGGTGGCTGTCGAGCATGAACATGTAGTCGCTCATCTGAGTCTCTCGTCCTTTAAGCCGTAGTCCGTTTTCTCGTCGCCCCAGCGCGCGGATGGTGCTCGTCCACCGTCTGGCGGAGTCTGGCACGCATCACGTGGGTATAGATCTGGGTGGTCCCGATGTCGGAATGACCGAGCATCGTCTGCACACTCCGCAAGTCAGCACCGCCCTCTAGGAGGTGTGTTGCGAATGTATGCCGCAACACGTGCGGGCTGAGATTTCGAAAGATTCCAACTGCCCGGCCGTGGCCGCGAAGCAGCTTCCAGAATCCCTGCCGCGTCATCTTCGTGCCGCGGTTGGTTACAAATAGATACGGGCTGGTTCGGCCTTTTAGCAGCCGCGGACGCTCGCTGCGGATGTAACCGTCGGCTGCGCCCAGCGCCTCCCGGCCAAGCGGCACCAGCCGTTGCTTGCCGCCTTTTCCGATGACCCGAACGACTGCCGATTCTGCATCGAGGTCGCTCATTCGCAACCCCACCAGTTCACTCACACGCAATCCGGTCGCGTAAAGGAGTTGCAACATAGCTTGATCCCGAAGCCCGTTCAACTTCGCTGGATTGGGCGCCTCGACAAGCGCATTTACCCGGTCATAATTGAGATACTTGGGCAGAGCGGTCCCAATTTTCGGCGTTTTCAACAGATCAGCCGGATTCGCCTCAATTTCGCCCTCCTGGGCCAGGAACTCAAAGAAACTGCGGATCGCCGTCAGATGCCTGGCCATCGAACGATATGCAAGCCCCCCTGCCTTCAGCGAGTCAAGGTAGTGGCGAAGGATCTCCGGTGTGACGCCCGCCGGCGAAGTGTCCCCGAGGAACTTATCCAGGTGCTCGAGATCGCGCCGGTAGCTCTCTAAAGTATTGGAAGCAAGGCCTTTCTCCGTCCGGCAGAAATGCAGATACGACCGCACGCCTGCTCCGAATCGTGTTCCCTGTTCCCGTGTCGTACCGGCTCCAGTCCGGACGCTCCTCCTAGCTAACTGATGAGCGCCGCATCATTCAGCCAATGATACAATAAGCCGGAAATTGTTTGAAACAAAAGTGATAAGGTTCCCTTAAATTGGCCGGCAGCACATCGAAACGCGTCGTCCTCTACCGCTTTGAGCGGCAGACGGTGGAGGGGATTATTAGCCTCGGCGCGTACCTGCAGGATGCGGGAATCGAGATTATGTCGCTGGAGGGGGCCCTCTCGGTTTTCCCCTACCCGGACATCAAGGCGCTCTGTTTCGTCCACGAGTTCGGAGATCCCCGCCTGTTTTCGCACCACAATCTGTTCGAGCGCCGGCCCCGTGTTCCTGGTTTGTGGACGCGATTCACCTTGCTAGACGGCGACCTATTGGACGGCATTCTGCCGCATAACCTCTTGGAATGGCCCGGCCAAGGCTTCACCATCACTCCCCCACACGCCACCGGCCTTCGCCAGCGCGTATTCATTCCGCGCGTCGCTGTGAAACTGACTGAGTTGAGAGGGGTGGTGGGGATCTCGCTAGCCGGCGCCGCCCAACAGCGCCGCCGGCGTCGGGTCACGCCTGAGGCGCAACTGGACATGTTCAGCGACTAGCGCGGCGCATCCGCTTAATGAGCAACCTCATCACTGCTGGAGTTTGGCACCGGGTCCGGCGTTGAAGCATGAGCCGGATGCGCCGGCGATTACTCCGGACCTGACAGAATTGTCAGCTAAGGAATCAAGTCGCTCAAGCTCTGCTCCCCGCGCTGGTTCCAATCGCCGTCCACGGCTTTGGACAGAAATACCGCCTTGTCGATGATGAAGGGTTGAAGATGGCGGACCTGGTTCCACTCCTTATCCAACTGGATGCGCATCCGTTCCGCCTCTGCCGCGTCTGCGGGGTACGCAAGTGTCAGGTGCGGCAGGAACTCGAACTCCTCCTTATGGAAAAACTCGCCATGATTCAGTGCACGATAAAGCTCTTGAATCTGATCGCGCCCCTTGCCAACCGCCAGGTACAGAACGTTGGTAGTTGGAAACTGGCAAATCTCTGTCAGTTCAAGTTCAAACGCAGGAAACCCAGCCAGTACCTCTCGAATCCGTTCGTAAGCCAGCTGCGGCGCGGTACGCAGGGGTCGGGGCGGCAGGAGCGTGATATGGGCCGGCGATGCGGGCTCGCCGCTCGGCGGCGTCTTCAAACCGTCCAGCGTTGAACCCAGGGGCTCAGGAACGTAGCTGACCAGCGCGAACAACTCGCCCCGACTATGCTGGTCAATAATCTCCATGTGCTTACGATTGTAAGACGGTTGCCCCATGGCGGTCATGGAGCCCAGCGCGTTCCTGCTTGCAACAGCTAACCCTCCATTTGCCTGACAAACCCCGAGGCTTCCGGCACCCCAATGGGGGTGATGTCCCGGGCGTCTTTCGGCTCGGGGACGAACCATTGTGCCGGCTCGAATCCGATGTACTTCAAAATGTGAAGCTTCCCGGATTCGTCCTCAAGCAAGTCACCTGCCGCGAACGGACGCTTGCTTGGCGCCAGCGCCTTCCACGCAGCGTAAGTCGAGGGGGCGTCCAAATCTTCTCCGCGCTCGTAGTCTCGTTCTTTGACGATAGCCAGACCACCAGTGTGTGCTGCCCATCGAAATGCCTCACCGGCCGATGGCTTGATGCGGTGGATCCGAAACAGTGGCATGAAGTGTCCGTTCTCTATTTTAAACATTTTCGGGAAAGATGTTTAATCATTCTTGCAAGCTCCTGAGCCTCATCGGCTTCCCTGCCTATGTCTAAACCTCGAGATTAGCCACGGCCAAGGTCTCAGTTGATCAGACGGTAAACGATTTCAAACTTACACGGTTCAACCTTTTCGAGCTCGCAGCTACCTCGCGCCGCCGTGGTGAGAAATTTGTTGCGATGCCCCTGTCTGTCACAATGAGTCTGTACTCCGTTTGCTTCCCGTGGCATGAAAAAGCTTGCGATTCTGCTGATCTTCCCAGCCCTGTTATTGCTGTGGTGGGCAGCTTCAAAACGAGATTCCGCTCAGGTGGTTCGCTTCGCCAAAGTGACCCGCCACACCATTCAGAGTACGATTCCCACAAACGGCAAGGTTGAGCCCGTCGAATGGGCGACTGCGCGGGCTGTCACATCGGGCGTGGTGGATTCTATCCTGACGCAGCGCGGGCAAAGGGTGAACTCAGGTCAGACCCTGGTGACAATTGATGGCGCGGACGCGAAAGCCGCATTGGATTCCTCCAGCGCACGAATCCAGCAACTCAAAGTCGAATTGAGCGTGCAAGCCGGCGGGGGCCGATCAGTCGACCTTGCGGAGATCGAGAACAATCTGAAAGCGGCTAAACTGCAAGAGGACATCGCCGCCAGGAATGTCGACTCACTCAAGCGTCTGGTCGCTAGCCAGGCAGCCACCAAGCTTGAGCTGTCCACAGCGGAAGACACGTTGGCGAAGGCGAAGATCCTGGTCGAAACTTACGAAGCGCGACGCCGCACGCTTGTCAGCTCAGCCGACCGTACCATCACAGAAGCAAAGCTGCAGGACGCGGAAGCGGCGGCCGACCTGGCGCGTCATCATCTCGCGATTGACGCCATCAAGGCACCCATCGCTGGAACGGTCTATCAGTTTGATCTAAAGCAGGGAGCGTACCTGTCACCGGGGGACATCGTCGCCTCCATCGGACAACTCGATCAAGTAAGGGTGCGCGTTTACGTCGACGAACCTGAATTAGGCCGTGTTGAGCTCGGCGATCCGGTGATAATCACCTGGGAAGGACGTCCGGACCAGAAATGGCAGGGGAAAGTGGACCGCCTTCCGACACAGATCGTTCCACTCGGCACACGACAGGTCGGCGAGGTACTCTGCCTGATTGACAATCCCAATCAGGGCCTGCTGCCCGGCACGAACATCAACGCCGAGATCATATCCAAGGTTGTCAAGGACGCGCTAAGTATTCCGAAGCAATCGCTGCGCTATGAAAGCCGGGGCAAGGGCGTATACAAGTTGGCGGGTGATCAAGTCGTTTGGCAGGAAGTAAGGGTTGGCGTGAGCGATGTCAACGAAATCCAGATCCTGTCCGGTTTGGCGGAGGGCGACGAAGTAGCCCTGCCCGGCGACACGGAGGTGAACGAAGGCCGCCGCGTGAAAGCCATACTCCAGTAACGTCTGTCTACTGAGCGATCGTCCATTGTAGTCGTCACTCGGATCTCTTCCTTGTATACTCTCCAGCAGGAATAAAAACTCGTTCCGGAAAAGGTATCCCATGAAACCCGTGTTGTTGTCCGCCGCCCTGCTCGCGGCATTCGCAAGCTGTTCTGTCGCGCAAACCAAGCCGAGCCCTCCTGCTGAAGCGAAGGTGACGGTTGATGGGAAATCAATCACGATTAAGTATTCGGCCCCTTCCATGCGAGGCCGTAAAATCTTTGGAGGCTTGGTTCCTTACGGAAAGGTGTGGCGCGCGGGCGCGAATGAGGCGACTGCGCTGCACACCGATGCGGATCTTGAGTTCGCAGATCTGAAGGTCCCCAAGGGCGACTACACCTTGTACATCCTGCCCGAAGATAACAAGTGGACACTGATCGTGAATAAGCAGACCGGGCAGTGGGGCACCGAATACGACAAGGCCCAGGACCTAGGCCGCGTGCCGCTTGAGCTGAGCAAGGCCCCCTCTCCGATCGAGAGGTATCAAATCACGTTGTCTGCCAAGGGAGGCAAAAACGGCCGGCTGCAATTCGCCTGGGACACGACCGTGGCGACGCTCTCATTTTCTGTCCATTAGACTGCCAGTCCGCCGGGCAAAGCAATTCTTTTTCCCGTCTTCAATCCCACTTGAGCGTAGCGAGAATGGGGAAGTGGTCGGACCCGCCAATGTCGCGGCGCACCCTGCCCGCTTCCAGTTTTACCGGGCCACGCGCCAGTATCCAGTCGAGCGATCCCACCAGCTCGTGTGTGCGCTCAATTCGATCGCCGGTTGAGTTTTGAAATCCCTCTCGTTTGAGCCGTTCGAGAAAGACCGACGGAAAATACTTGGAGTTCAAATCGCCGGCCAGTAGAAAACCCGTGCCGGGCGGATACTGCTTCATATCTTCCACCGTTTCCGCTAACTGATCGAGTTGAATGCGTCCGTAACTGCGGCTCTCGTAGTGAACGTTGTAGACCACCAGTAACCGCCCGCCGATTTCGTGCTCCGTAACGAGCGCGATCCGTCCGCCGAGACGTCTTTGGAACAAGGGCATCGAGGAGGGGAGCCAGCCATGTGGACTCCAAAACCCCGACTGATGCTTAAACCGAAGCACTCGCGATTTCTGCATCGGCAAGCGTGTCAAGGTAGCCTGCCCTGTGTACGCGCCGCGCTCCTTCGAAGCGGGGGTGCCTTCCTGGCTCAACTCCTCAAACTCAATCCCGAATGACGAACTCGCGTGGAGTTGTTCGGCCAGATCCTGCGGGATGTTGGTCTTGCCCGTGCGCTCAGTGAGGCTGTCGACCTCCTGCAGAACGTAGAGGTCCGCGGGTTCCTTGTCAAGGCCACTTTTCACTTTCGGCAGATCGCGCCCGCCGTTGATGTTCCAGCACAGAATCGTAATAGCGTTTGCCGAAGGTGCTTTGCCGAATGCGGCCGACGGGGGCATTCGTGTCTCGATAGGCTTATCGAACTCGGGCCGTCCCGGCGTGTTGGCCGAACCCGGACCCGCCTCCACCAGCATCCAGCCGAAGAGGCCTACAAGTATCCATCGCGCGACCGTCGCTATTCTTCGTTGAATCATGGTCCGTTAATTAAACGTACCGCGATCCGTAACTCTCCGCCTCGGGGCGTGGGAGCGAACCCGAGCGTCATCATTCGACGAATCAAAAACATCAGTGTCCGGGGGATTCATCTCAGACTTAGCAAGCGGATTCGTCCCTTTGTCATCGGATCTCCCGAGGCTGTTCGCCGCCTACCTGCTCTCTCATAAGCCGGTCGGTAAGACGTCCGCGCTCAGTCTCGAGAACAGTTTCGGCGTCGGCACGCCCGAAGATATCGAGCAGGGGAGCGACCAAGCCGGTCCAACCGGTCTGATGGCTGGCGCCGAGGCCCGCTCCGTTATCGCCGTGGAAGTACTCGTAAAAGAGAATGAGGTCGCGCCAGTGCGGATCGTTTTGGAACTTGGCCGTTCCTCCATGGACCGGCCGCTTTCCGTTAGCGTCGCGGAGAAACGTACTGGTCAGACGCCGTGCGAGTTCTTGCGCCACCTGGAACAGCGTCATGTATTGGCCGGAACCGGTTGGGCATTCCACTTTTAGTTCGTCGCCGTAGAACTGGTAGAGATTCACCAGCGCCCGGACGATCAACCCATTGACCGGCATCCACACCGGACCGCGCCAGTTGGAGTTCCCGCCGAACATCCCCGTATTCGACTCGGCCGGAAGATATTGCACGTTGAACTCCTGCTGACCGACCAGGAATGTGAAGGGGTGATCGAGGTGAAAGCGGGAGAGCGAACGGATGCCGTACGGCCCAAGAAACTCGTTTTCGTCGAGCATGTAGCCTAGCACCCGCACCAGCTTCTTCCGGTTCAGGGTCGACAGCAGGCGGCGCCCCTTGTATCCAATGAACCCCTCGTCTGTCGGCGCCACCTGAGAAATCAGCTCCGGATGCCGTTTCCGGAACAGCGCGATCATCTCCATCAGCTTCGGATGGCGCGTGGCCGATTCGGCCTCAAACACGGTGGACGCGCACAATGGCAGGAGCCCTACCAGCGAGCGTACCTTCAGGCGCATGGCGTTTCCGCCGGGCAGCCTCAGCACGTCATAGTAGAAGCCGTCCTGCGGGTCCCACATGTCGTCGCGATTCTCGCCGATGCGGTCCATGGCATAGGAGATCCACGCAAAATGCTGGATGAATTTGAAGGCCATATCTTCGTACATCGTGTCGTAATCGCACAGGATGAGAGCCATCTCGAGCATGCACTGGCAGTAAAAGGCCATCCATGCCGTGCCGTCGGCCTGCTCCAGGGATCCGCCGGTGGGCAGTTCGGCACTGCGGTCGAAGACGCCGATGTTATCCAGACCCAGGAAGCCTCCGGCGAAGACGTTGCGCCCGGAAGGATCTTTGCGATTGACCCACCAGTTGAAGTTGAGCATCAGGCCCTGGAAGGACCGCTCCAGGAAACGAGGATCGGCCCGGCCGAGGGTCCGCTCGTATTTGTAAAGCCACAACGTCGCAAAGGCGTGCACCGGTGGATTGACATCACTGAAGTTCCACTCATAGGCGGGAATCTGCCCGTTGGGGTGGAAATATAGATTGCGCAGCATCAGCAGTAGCTGCTCTTTGGCGAAATCGAAGTCCACCAGCGAGAGAGCCACGGTGTGGAAGGCAAGGTCCCAGGCGGCGTACCATGGATACTCCCATTTGTCGGGCATCGAGATGATATCGGCGTTGAGCATGTGGAACCATTCGGTGTTCCGCACGCCGTGCCGGGTGGATTGGGACAGCGGGTGGCTGCGATGCTCTTCCAGCCACTTTTCCAGGTCGAAGTAGTAATACTGCTTTCCCCACAGCATGCCCGCCAATGCCTGGCGGTGCACGCGGCGCTGGTCTTCCGTCAGCGATTGCGGCGTGATCCGCTGATAAAACTCGTCCGCTTCGGCAATGCGACTTTCGAATATTCCTTCAAAGCCGTTGAATGCGTCGGCCGCCGGGGCGGAACTGAGTCGCAGGCGTACGGTCCGGCTGCCGCCGCCCGGCACTTCAAGCTGGTAATGGGCTGCCGCCTTGGTTCCCACGTGATCCGGATTCACCGCCTCGGCCTTTCCCGAAATCACGTAGTCGTGGAACGCGTCCTTCACATACGGGGACGGGTTCGGTTGGCCCCAGAGGCGGCCGGCATTGCTCTCATTCCCGGTAAAGAGCAGTTCGGGTGCTCCATCGCATACCAGCCAGTATTCACCCAGTTCCTGGAGTGAGGCGCCGATGACACCGGGCGCCACCTGGTGCAGTGAAGGCTTCGGGTTGTCCTCGCCCCAGGACCACGTGTTCCGCAACCACAGCGTCGGCAGCAGGCGAAGGCGGGCCATCTCCGGCCCCCGATTATGCACGGTGATTCGAATGAGTACGTCTTCCGGACCCTGCTTGGCGTATTCCACGAACACGTCGAAGTACCGGTCGTCGTCGAATATGCCGGTATCGAGTAACTCGTATTCAAACTCCTCCCGCGACCGCCTGCCATTTGTCTCGATCAGTTCGCGGTAGGGAAACTCCCGCTGCGGGTATTTGTACAGGTACTTCATGTACGAGTGCGTGGGAGTGCTGTCGATGTAGAAGTAGTACTCCTTGACGTCCTCGCCATGGTTCCCCTCGCTGTTGGTGAGCCCGAACAGGCGTTCCTTCAGGATGGGATCGCGCTCGTTCCATAAGGCGAGAGCAAAACACAGGCGCTGCTTTTCATCGCTGATACCGCCCAGGCCATCCTCACCCCAACGGTACGCGCGTGACCGCGATTGGTCATGGGAGAAGGAGCCCCAGGCGTTGCCATCGTCGCTGTAGTCTTCGCGGACTGTGCCCCACTGTCTCTCGCTGAGGTAAGGTCCCCATTTTTTCCAAGGGATTCCCGACTCACGGGCGTCATTTAGTCTCTTCTGCTCGGTGACGTCGACAAACGCATGCTTCTCCATGTCTTAGACCCTCCTTCTAAAGAACTGCTCCTCTGAAAGACGCTGTCCATACTATAAGTCCGTTCCCTTTGTGCGAAGCGTCCGCTCGCTGATGCTCGCGGTTCTGTGCTGAAGAAACTCGCGTCTTCATCTAGTTTGGTGGCCCGCAAGGGCCATGGCGGACTCCCTGGCGGTCGCGGCTCAGAAGCGTGTGTGTTCGCTTGCAATGAGTTGCGGGTCCGGACATTTGAGGGAGCAATCGAAGACGGCCTTTTTCATCAACGTCTTTAGCCTGTGAAACAGGCGACGGGGCATCTAAGCCTCTTTCAGCAGCCTTCCAAAGTCGCCTGAGTCATTCAGAGCTCCGGGCGCAGCTCAGCCGGTGACCCTCACTCGGGGCTGCCGGCGGGCCAGTTGTCGTCGGTGATGCGCCACGTCTTGTCCGGGTTGTAGCGATCCATGTTTTTGACGATCTCCAGAGAATTGGGGCCCAAGTCCTTCTGATAAACCACTCCGTCGTAGCTGACCATGAAGGTGTTGACGCCCGTAACGCGATATTCGGCGGGCACGGCGACCATGGCAAAGCCACCAATCATCGTTCCCTCGATAACGTAGTCGAGTTGGCCGAGGGGCGCGTTGGGGCCCTGTCCTTTCAGGACTTTGAAATAGTAACCGTGGAAGGGCTTGGCTTTATCTCCATAGCCCTCCTCCAGCGCCTTTGCCACTGTCTCCCCGATCGGACCTGCCCAAGTGCCGTCCGGGTTTTGCCAAGCCAGGCCATCCTGCTTGCCGGGTGTGCTGATGAACTTCTGGGCGTATTGATTCACCCCGGAGTTGTCGTGGATCTGCGAAGCGTACTCCATTTGAG
>JBAUOG010001067.1:0-10603 GCA_049579625.1 Bryobacteraceae bacterium | reverse complement strand
ATCGAGATAAGAACAGCCGGCCTGCCAATTGAGACGGCTTCCTCGGGGCCCATTGACTTCATCGTCTTTCTAAATAGAGGCGACTTTTCAGTGGGCCCGCCGCGCTTAATTCGCTTGGATCCCGAGGAGGCATGGGAGCGGCTGCTTCCTTCCGTATGGGCAGTGCAGTTGCCAGCGGTGCACGAAAGAGTGGAAGCACTGGGTCGGCTACTAGACAGGCCGCTTTACGAGATTCGTTACGGGCCGCTCGACGATGCGATCGACGTGTTAGAGCAGCTCGTGCGGGATAGCCAATCATGAAACGCGTCGCTTGGTTGCCTCCCTTCGGGCTGTACCCAGCGGGTGACCCAAGCGGCACTCAGCTCGCGACGCGCCAGGAGTTTTGAATGGAGACTGCGGTCGGAAGTGCGGCGATCCATTCAGCAAGGCCGATTGCTCCTCAAGTGGACGGTGGCGATATCCCTGACTACGAAGCGTCGGGAGTTCCGCTTACCGTCGCCGCTGCGCTGGAGGCAATGCGCTTTTGCAACAGGTCAACGAATCGCGTTCGCACTCTACCTTCCAAGGATTGGCAGCACTTCTTGACTTGGACGGAAGCCCGCCAAGTGGCCCTGACGATTGCTGGCCTGTGGGAGGATGGTTCCCCGGCAAGGGAACGCACGCTACTCGCCCGGAGCAGCGAGGCGTTCAGGGCTCGCATGTTGAGGATTCGCGAAGCGCTTCGAGAGATAGCATTGGCGCTCGGCGAAAAGCGAATTTCCTTTGTCGTTCTCAAAGGCTTTACCCACGCGCCCGACCTGACTCCGAACCCGCTCTGGCGGGCGCAGGGCGATATTGATATTTGGTGCCGCGGACCGAATGCCACAGCGGCGTTCGACGCGTTACTCACCCTTGGTTATGTTCCAACGGCCTCTCACAGCAAGCGGCATTTGCCTCCGCTTGCACGATCGCGGCATTGGAAGTGGGATGGAAACCTAGCTGCGATTCCCATCTCCGTGGAGATCCACGAGCGGCTTTGGGAGGAGGGCGCAGGATACGCTGGTGCGCCAGACGAGGTTCAGATTTGGCATCGAACCAGCAGCCGAACGTTCCATGGCGACACCTATCGGGTCCTACGCACGGACGATTTGATCTCGTTCGCCGCATTTCACCTCTTTTTGCACTTGGCAAACGGTGACCTTCCGTTGCAACGCGCTTGGGAGATCGCGAACTTTCTTCAGTCGCGTGCCGACGACGACTGCTACTGGGGCGAATGGGACGCGTCGCACTCGGCGAGGCATTGGGTGGTTGAGCTCTTAGTCTTTCGGCTCGTTCAGAAGTGGTTCAATTGCCGTTTGCCCGAGCCTGTTGTCAAAGCAGCTTCGCTCCTCCCGGAAGATACGCGGTTTTGGCTGGCTGAATTTGCTTTCGAGCCATTAAAAGCACAGAGCGATTCCAATAAGAACTATTTCTGGCTGAACTGGAGCTTGTTGAATTGCTGGAAGGACAGGCTCAGCGCCGCCCGTCGGTGTTTTATTCCCATTGGCCTGCCGGGGTTCGTTGATCGCTCGAACGACAGTCGGCCTGAGTCCGGGGCGCGGCGGTTGGTCCGGCAGCGACGCCTTGTTCTCTCCCGCGCGAAGCATCATCTAGCGGGCTTGAATCCAACACTCAACGGCGGCTTGATCTGGATTGGCCATAAATGCGGGCTCGAGAGAGGGTTTCTGCCGTTTCTCATGGCGTGCGCACTGTTTGACATCGGCGAGTTCGTATTCGTTATCCTATTCAATTTCTACTTGCTGGAAATCGGGCTTCGGGAAGACGCAATAGGGTTCGCCGTAGCTGGTATGTCCGCGGGAACTCTGATTGGAACGCCCATTGCCACTTTTGTTGCGCACCGTTTCGGATTAAGAAATGGACTGGTAATTGGCGCTCTGGGCTGCGGTCTCGCAACGCTGTTGAGAATTGCTTTCACTGGTGGCCCGGCCCTGGTGCTTTTCGCCGTATCGAACGGCATATGCTTTTCGTTTTGGGCGGTAGCCTTCATTCCTGCCATTGCCGGCCTGAGTTGCCAGAGACACCGCTCCCTCGCTTATGGATTGGCCACGTCCCTGGGGATATCCATCGGCATCGTTGCCGGTCCTGTAGCCACTCGTTTACCGGCCGTTCTCCACACCGCGTTTGCACTTGGTTCATTGGATGCAAAGCGCGCGGTTCTCTGCATGGGCTCCGCGTTCGTTGCGCTTGCCGCGTTGCCGGCTCTCAGCCTCCGAGTGGGAGCGCCAAGAAACGAACGCCCGGGCCCTAGCGTCATGAAAGGCCCGTTTATCCTTCTTTTCGTTGCAGGCGTCCTTCTTTGGACCTTGGCGACCGGACCGTTCAATACATTTTTCACACCCTTCTTTTCGCTGCGGATCGGTCTCTCGATGGTACAAATCGGAATGCTGTTCGCAATCGGTCAAGCTGTACAGGTGGCCGCAACGCTGGCCGCACCACTGCTGGTGCGACGTATCGGCGAAGCCCGACATGTGGTATTCACCGTCGTTGCCACCGCGGCGATGTTATTGCTGCTCGCCGGAACGGCGGGCCGTGTCGCAACAGCTTGCCTATACCTGGGCTATGTCGCTTTCCAATATGCAAATGAGCCAAGCCTGTTCGCCTGGCTCATGAATCGCGTGTCCAGCGGAGAGCGAACCCGGGCATCGGGTGTCCTTTTCATAGTGATGTCGGCTGGAGGGATGCTGTCAGCCGCCGTGAGCGGCAAGTTGATCGCCCACTCCGGCTATACTCCGGTGTTGTGCGCCGCCGCCAGTCTCGCAATCGTTGCCGCGGCCGTGCTCAAGAGAGCGTCCCGGCAATCAAGCGCCATTGATTAGCAGACGTTTTACAACAGGGCAACAACTGATCTCATCAATTCCCCTACTATTGCCTCAGCGGCGAAAGATTCGCCCTTTAAGGAGTCGGAATGGGAATTGAAGATCAATGCATTACAAGAAGACAAGTCTCAGTCAGGGCAATCTATGGTTTGACTTCGATCGTTGGAGCATTGCTAAGTGCGCCGGCCGTCATGTATCTCTTTTCGGCGCCCGGCTCAAGCAAGAAAACGGGCTGGATTGATGCGGGTGAAACGAGCGCACTCCGCCCTGGATCTCCGGTCCAAGTCCCAATCCAGCGCATTTGGCTGGACGGCTGGAGAATTCGCAGCGTGCGCGAGATGGCATGGGTAGTTGTCGGTCCTAATCGATCCATCACTGCCTTCTCATCTCTCTGTACGCACTTGGGGTGCGCCTACCGCTGGCGGGAGGATAAGGCGCTTTTTGAGTGCCCTTGTCACGGCTCATGGTTCTCGAAGTCCGGCCAAGTAGTGTCGGGGCCTGCACCTCGCGGGCTGGATCGGTATGACGTGAAACTAGATGAGAATCGATTGTGGTTGGGCCAGCTTCGGCGCGGAGAGGATCCGAGAGGCTGAGATGCGACAGCCAGTGGACTGGATTGAACAGCGTACCGGATGGCAGTCCGCATTGACGAAGTTCGCCGCCGAGGAAATCCCGGCGTCCTGCGGCTGGGCCCAGGTCTTCGGCAGCGTAACTCTGTTCATCTTCCTCACGCAAGTGTTCACCGGTGTTTTGCTAACTCTTAACTATTCGCCATCGCCCGGGGAGGCTTATGAAAGTGTCCTATACATTACCCGTTCTGTCACCAGTGGAAAAATGATTCGCGGCTTGCATCACTGGGGAGCCAGCGTGATGATCGTCGCACTGGTTCTCCATGCCTCACAGGTGTTTCTCTATGGCGCCTACAAGAAACCGCGTGAAGCGATCTGGCTTACAGGAGTACTTATGGCTTTCCTGGTCCTGTCGTTCGGTCTCACCGGTTACCTTCTGCCTTGGGATAACCGGGCGTATTGGGGAACCGTTGTTGTAACGGAGATTGCGGGGCAAGTTCCCTTAATCGGCCCGTACCTGCAGAGCTTGCTTGGTGCCAAGAACGGGATCGGCGCGGTTACGTTCTCGCGGTTTTACGCTATGCACACTGTTATTCTTCCCGCAGCCACTGCGTTGTTCGCCATTCTCCATATTGCCCTGGTCCGAAAGCACGGAGTCACGCCCGCCGCCGCCGATGAAGTGCGGCCCAAAAAGCGATTCTATCCAGAACAGGTCCTTCGTGATTGTGTAGCGATTTTTGTAGCATTTGCTTTATTGTTTTTGGCGGCCGCCTTCCTCGACCTGCCTCTCGAGCGCGTGGCCGATTCAACCGACGCCGCCTATACACCCCGGCCCGAGTGGTACTTCCTCTTTCTCTTTCAGACCCTCAAGCTATTCCAGGGGCGCGCTGAGTTAGTGGGGAGCTTTCTGCTCCCGACGCTTGCGGTGTGTGTCCTGATTGCAATTCCCTTTCTGGACCGCGGCGAAGTCCGTAGGGTTAAGGAACGAGCGCTTGCCGCGGGAACCCTCCTCCTATGCGTGGCGGCATGGAGTTCGCTCACAATCGCCGCAGTTCGCGGTACGCCGACAACCCGTGGAGTTACCGCCCTGTCGGCGCGAAGTGCCAAGATTGTCCGCATTTCGGCGGAGGAACTGGCAGCACTGGGATACTTTCGCCAGCAGGATTGCACGCGTTGCCACAACCTTTTAGATGGTGAACCTAAACCAGGCCCGACTTTGGCTGGTCATCAGAGCCTGCGGTCCGGCGCTTGGCTTGAGGATCATCTGAAGGGGGGCGAAGAGACAGGAAACTTAAAACCATCGCTCTCAACGCCTCAGCTTAATGCCCTGCTAGTGTTTCTCCCTCGACTTACGCCCGAGAAAGCCTTTGAGCTCGCTGACGCGCCAGCGACCCTGACCGCCGGGGCGGACGCATACGTCTCGCACCTGTGTGCGAGCTGTCATCGGCTCAACGGAGAAGGGGGAGAGAGCGGCCCTCCCCTGAACGGGCTTGCGGCACGCCGTTCGCAGGATTGGGTACGAGGACACTTTCGGTCGCCTCGGACGTTTTCACCAGGCACAATCATGCCTGCCTATCACCTGTCTACTGTCGAGGAAGATGCTTTAGTCGCTTACCTCTATCAGTTGCCGTAGGGAGTGGGCGCCCGACTCGACCGGAGGTTGCAGCGTTGTAGAGCTGGCTGCAATGCCGGCAACGACAACGGTTCACAAAACTTTTACACGAGGCAAACAAATAAATGGGCAGGATCTCCTAGCCTCAATGTGTGCTCAGTCTCTTGCAACGAAGGAACGAACCCTCGAACGAATTAGGTATGTTGGAGACCACAACGGATCAAGCTGGTTTAGAAGTAATGCCATCAGGCCCGCCATCTCATGCGTGGGCCAGGCCTTGCCTGCAATCTCCCCTATGGCAAGGGATCGGTTTGGTGGAGCGTGTCGCGGCCCTTCTGCTCTCAGTTTTCACAATTCCTATACTTGCTTGCAGTGCAGCGGTTGTGGTGGTCCTCTCGGGGCAGGCGCCGTTCATAGCACACCGGCGGGTTGGATTGTCTGGCCGAGTGCTTTGGGTCTGGAAGCTTCGGACCATGTGGAGCCCAGCGCAGCACGGAGCGCTTCGCCCTTTTTTCGTTGAGTTCCTGAAAGATGCTCCGGTTCCATTGAGCAAGGCAGTCCCCGATCCCCGTATCACGAGTGTCGTCGCCTTGTTCTTGCGTAAGTACTCCATTGACGAACTTCCGCAGCTTTGGCAGGTCGTGATGGGACAGTTAGCGTTGGTTGGGCCTCGGCCCCTCACAGAGGCGGAAATATCTCGTTATTACGGAGTCGCCCTGAGGAAGACGCTGTTGGGGGTCAAACCAGGAGTTACCGGGCTTTGGCAGGTCAACGGCAGAAACCGGCTTTCCTACGAGCAAAGAAAGAGCCTTGATCAGTACTTACTGAGCAACTGGTCGCTGCCCCTGTACTTGAGGATTCTCTATTCAACTGTGTTCTGCGTGGTTACAGGCAAAGATGCGCACTAGGGTTGTGCCATGAAGATTTTATGTCTCGATCAATTCGCGCAACTTGGCGGAGGGCAACTCTGTCTGCTGGATCTTCTGCCAGCTTTCATCGGGAACGGATGGGAGATCCGGGCCATGGTCCCGGGGGAAGGCGAGTACGCCGCCAGACTGCGTGCATTGGATTGCTATGTAGAGCAGTTGCGCCTGGCTCCTCTGTCGAACGGCCGGAAGACTGTCACAGATCAATTCCTATATCTGACATCTGTCGTGCAAATGACCGGGCAGTTACGCAAACTGCTTCGGGGATGGCGACCGGATTTGCTGTATGTCAACGGTCCCCGCGTGCTGCCCGCGGCAGCCAGGGTCTCCCGTGAAGATCGAATCCCGCTCATCTTCCACGCACACCATCGGATCGCGGAAGGTTCTGCGCTACGCCTTGTCCAAACCTCGCTCAATGCCTCCCGGGCATCCGTGATTGCCTGCTGCTCGTATGTCGCCTCCAGCCTTACGCCGCGAGTGCCAAGGAGTCGCATTAGAGTGATCTACAACGGTGTCAGTGACTACAGACAGTCGCAGGTCAGGCGGTCCTTGCCGATCCAGAGGGTGGGAATCGTTGGGCGAATTGATCCGGAGAAGGGACAACTTGACTTCGTTCGAGCCGCACGAACAGTCGCTCTTAGGTTTCCTCATGTTCAGTTCCACGTGGTGGGCTCGCCCCAGTTTTCTGCGGGAGGATACTCCGGTCAGGTTCTGAAAGAGAGCGAGGGACTGCCTGTTCATTTTCACGGCTGGCGAGACGACATTCCGCGTGTGTTGCGGTCGCTCGACTTGCTGGTTGTCTCATCGCCCCGTTCGGAGGCAACGCCGAGGGTCATCCTCGAGGCGATGTCCGCCGGCGTACCAGTTCTTGCTTATGCGCTGGGAGGCATACCGGAGATCCTTGAAGACAACCGGACAGGGTTCCTGACGGCTCCCACCCCAGAATCCTTGGCTTCGCGTATGGCTGAGGTGCTGGAGGCTGAGTTCGGGGTAATAGACCTCATTGCTCTACGCGCTCGAGTCGCTTGGCAAGAACGCTTTCATATCGACCGCTGGCGTGCCCATGTGTGTGATTCCCTGAGTCGCGCCGTCCGGTCGAACCGGTCCGAATTTGCGACCGGAGAAGCGCAGAAGGCCATATGAAGTGCGCGATTGTCCATTATTGGCTGCTAGGCATGCGAGGAGGCGAAAAAGTGTTGGACGCACTGTGCAAACTTCTCCCGGATGCCGACATTTTCACCTTGTTCTACAATCCGGACGCTACCTCGCCATTGATCCGGTCGCATCAGATCTACACGTCGTTTCTGAATCCGCTTCAGCGGTTCCACCGATACACATTGCCGCTGATGCCCATAGCCCTGGAATCCCTGGACCTGCGTGGCTATGACCTCGTCATCAGCAGTGAATCCGGCCCGGCAAAGGGAGTGATTGCATCCTCCGAGACACGCCATATGTGTTACTGCCACTCGCCGATGCGTTACCTATGGGACCTCTATCCGGATTACTTGCACGATTGGACCCGAGGCATCTCCAAGCGAGCGCTGCTGGCATTGCTTAGCCACTATCTGCGCATGTGGGACTTCGCAAGTGCTGCCCGAGTCGATCAATTTCTTGCAAATAGCCGCAACGTTCAGCGTCGCATCTTTCGCGCCTATCGAAGAAATTCAAAGGTTGTGTATCCTCCTGTGGACGTTGAGCGCTTCTATCACAAGCCGGCTGAAGACTACTACATGGTCGTCTCTGCACTGGTCGAGTACAAACGGGTCAGCGACGCCGTGTCGTTCTGCACACTGTTTGGCCGGAGACTTAAAGTAGTCGGAGTTGGGCCGGAATACAAGAAGCTGAAGGCGATGGCTGGTCCCACGATAGAATTTTGCGGACGTGTCCCCGAAGTCGAGCTCAAGAGTCTCTACGCCCATTGCCGTGGCCTGTTAATGCCAGGAGAAGAAGACTTTGGAATCGCACCAGTGGAGGCCCTTGCAAGCGGCAAACCGGTGGTTGCGCTCGGCCGTGGCGGCGTTCTTGAAAGCATCCCGACGGGAACAGACCGGGGCGGCTTTCTGTATGACAGGCCTGGCCCCGGACCACTCGCTGGGGCGGTCGAAGAACTCGAACGAAACGAAGCCCGTATTTCGTCGAGCGCTCTTCAGTATGCTGCCCAGCATTTCTCTGAAGACCGTTTCCTCGTCGAGATGAAGGAGGAGATTGATCGAGTAATGCACGGTAACTGGAATGAACAGTCAGTGTGTGTTACAGCGACGAATAAAGTGTTCGCGAAACCTTCACAATCTGATCACGACTGTTAGCTCCCCGGCCATCTAGCCTTGGCCTAGAAGACCTGGAAGGAAACACATTTGGATCGCCTACAATGCTCTTGGCCGCCACTCGGCCGGCTAGCACTGTTCGCACTCGCGTTATTGTGTGCGGCCGTTTCGTCCCGTGCTGCGGCCGACGATACCGGCTACGTCGGTAGCGAAGCCTGTCGCGTCTGTCATCCGGATGTTTGGTCGACGTTCTTCAAGAACCCTCATTTCCCCGGTGTCGCCGGCATGAAGGAGACCGCCGGCGCCGCCGGTTGTGAAAGCTGCCACGGCCCGGGGAAGGCACACGAAGCTGCCCACGGCGGCAAGTCAACCATTCTCGCGTTTTCTCAGATGCAGCCTAAGCAGCGAATGAACGCCTGCCTGCGGTGTCACGCCAGCGACCGGGCCCGCTTCAACGTCAAGAGATCTGCTCATACCGACAACGGCGTAGTTTGTACCGGTTGCCACTCCATTCATAAGCCGGCGACGCCCACAACGTTGCTTGCAAAGGCACAACCGCAACTGTGCTACACCTGCCACGCCGATATTCGTGCCCTATTTGAAATGCCATACAAACATCGCGTCAACGAGGGCGCCATGGGCTGCGCGGATTGTCACAACCCTCATGGAGCCGACGCTCCCTCGTGGCGCACGGGGATTCGACCTCGCATGGTCGGGCGGGCACTGCCAAACCAGGAGGCATGCTTGCGGTGCCACGTCGACAAGCTGGGACCCTTTGCCTTCATGCACCCGTCCGTCAGAGTGGAAGGCTGCGAGATGTGTCACTACCCTCATGGGTCCGCCAATGCGCGCCTGCTTCGGAGACCGGTGGTCTTCACCCTTTGTCTGGAGTGTCACAACGGAGCGACGCCATACGGCTGGCACGGCAACGGCATTACACCCCTGTCGCCAATGCACAACATGCTCGATCCTCGCTATCAGAACTGCACGAACTGCCACGTGAGCATCCACGGATCGAATCTGGATGCTCTGTTCCTCAGGTGATATCGATGAGAATCCGCTATTGTCTCTGCACGTTCATGGCGATTGCCGCTTCGGCTAGCGCCCAGGAGCCCATTGCTCCTACGTGGGAACCGGTCGGCAACCCGCGGGGCAGCGAATACGAGGGATATAACATCTCCAACTCCTTTGAAGTGGGACAACGCTTCCTGGGATTGAACGGAGATCAAGCCAACTACCAGGCAGCGGTAAACTACGGCAACGGCCCGCGACTGTTGAGCAGCTCTCTTTCAATCTTCTCGAGGACCGGAGAAAAGAAGCTATTCGACAGCATCGTTCTGACGACCCAGGGCCTTGGTGGGGATCCTTATCAGTCGGTAAACCTTCGAGTAAAGCAGCATAAGTTCTTCAGTTACGTCGCCACGTGGCGCGACAGCGTGTACGTGAATCCAGGTTTGGTTACGGACGGTGGCGAAGGCACCAATGCCCTTAGCACAAACTACACATCACAGAGTCATGATCTGACTCTGGTGCCCGAGTCGCATGTGCGGTGGTTGCTCGGATACAGGCGTGATGCGCAGTATGGACTCGGACTTACCACGGAGCTCGAGCCAAACGAATCGACGGACCTCTTTCCCGTGTTGTCCCACTTTCACCGCGTCCGCAATCAGTACCAGGCAGGGGTCGAGTTACATTGGCGGAACTCGATGGTGAAGCTGGTGCGCGGCTGGTCTGATTTTAAAGACGACTCTCCATACGGACTTCCGGCCGGCGGCACCGCCGCGGTGACCGCCTTCTCTCGGTCGGCCCCCGCGCATGCAACGAATCCTTCTTGGACTTTGCTCTTCCTTCACAGCGATAAATGGGCTGGGATCAATGGGAACTTCACATATGCGAATGGGAAGGGTTCGTTTGTTTCGGACGAATCCATTTTTGGCGGCGGGTTCCTGGCAACCCCGATTCAACAGATCCAAACCAGCGGCGAAGGACGCCAGCCGGTGGCAACCGGCAATTTGAATATTAATGTCGACGTGACCAACAGTCTGACTCTGACAAGCCATACATCCTTTTATGGCGGACGGACCGAGGGGACCAATGCCTATTTTGAACAGGAGGCTCCGGGGCAGGTCAGCCAGGTCTTGTACTTCCAGTCGCTGGACATAAGAACCGCGACGACCGATATGCAAGCAGATCAGAGAGTTACCAGATGGCTCGACATTTTCTGTGGATATGAATACTCGAACCGCCTCATCGACTCTGTGCAGCAGTTCACGGTAGCTGACAGCCTCACTCGTATTCCCTTCTCGCAAACAAACCAGGAGAACGATGGCTTCTTCGGCCTGAAGATGCAGGCGATGAAGTCGCTCACTGCGTCCTT